>CALRLS020000375.1:0-5816 GCA_943368815.1 Cyanobium sp. NIES-981 | reverse complement strand
AATTGAGGGGAATCTGCAAGGAAACTCACGGATATTGATAGTATTTAATCCGAATACTACTGTTGGTTATGCTGCGCGGAGCCAGAAAGGTGAACGATGGAGCAAGTTTCGCCTGAATTCGCTCACTGCTCCTAATGTTATCCATCAAGCAAACATTATTCCCGGGCAGGTGGATTATACCTGGGTGAAAGACAAAATAGAAAACTGGTGTGGCATAATTCAGGAGGGTGATTATAACGAAACGCTTGATGATTTTCAGTTTGAAGGTGTATGGTATAGGCCGGAGGATAATTTCCGAAAGAAAGTACTGGGCAAATTTCCGAAGGTATCAGAAGATAGCCTGATACCGGAGGTATGGCTAGAACTGGCACAAAGGCGATGGGTGGAATATCACCAGCAACATGGGCAGGGAACGTATTACGCCGATAGCTTAAAACTGGGTGTCGATGTGGCAGGTATGGGCCGCGATAGTACGGTTTTTTGCTATCGTTATGGTAATATAGTGCAGAAGTTCACTGAATCTAACTCTGGTGGAACAGCAGACCACATGCAGGTGGCAGGGAAAATAGCTTCGGTACTTGGGCATGATGCCAATGCGATTAGCCTGATTGATACGATAGGAGAAGGGGCGGGGGTATTTGCCCGGATAGTGGAGTTGGGCTATAAACCAAGGGCTTTTTCATGTAAATACAGCGAAGCCGCTGCGAACGAGAAAGGGGAGAAGTTAAGCGACCTGACCGGACAATATACCTTTGCCAATATGCGGGCCTATTTGTTCTGGGCCGTTCGGGACTGGCTTAATCCTAAAAACGGACAGGATGCCATGCTACCACCGGGATTCGGACTGACGGAAGAAGCAACTGAAATCAGATGGAGGTTTCAGAGCAATGGGGCAATTATCATTGAACCCAAAGAAGAAATTAAAAAAAGATTGGGCAAAAGTACCGATGCCTTTGATGCCCTTGCCAACACTTTTTATCCGGTAAAGATGAGTAGACGGATTAAAAATCTTGGGAATTTGTTTTGATAGAAAGGGGATTTTTAAACAGAAAAACAGAAAAATGTAAAACCGAAAAATGCGGCAGCCGTTGCTGTAAAAGTCTACCGTGGCACGCCGGGCGACGTTCGCATATACTCGTCCGTAAAAGTGCGTGGCACGGTTAAGCAAGGGAGAAAACTAAAAAACAGAAAAATGCGTAGCAGTTGCAGTAAAACCGAAAAATGTAAAAGAGGAATTTAAGCTAAATCGATAGTTGTAGCAATAAAAAATAAACGCAATTAGCAAAGAAGCAAGTGCATAAGAATAGTTGGTAGGGATGCAGAGTAGAGACAACGCATTGCGTTGTCTCTACCGCGTATCAGATATTTAATCCTGAGTCCTTTCTCTAAATGTTTATTAAACACAATTTCAACACAACCAACCCTAAAAAACAACCACAACCTTACCGATAATATGGTCGAAAGGGACAAATCCCCAATAACGGGAATCGTCAGAGCCGTGGCGATTATCGCCCATCATAAAATAATAATCCTGCTGAAAGGTGTATGAATTGATGACTTTGCCATCAATCATTATTTTTCCGTTTTCATAGCTGGCATTTTCGTTGCCATCAAATGTGGTGATGATTCCTTTGTATAAAGCGATATTCGCATCGTTCAGCGGAATGGTCATTCCCTTTTTAGGAATAGTTATAGGTCCGAAATTATCTCTGTTAAATGCGAAAAGCGCAGGGTTATATGGGAATGTGCCTCCTCCAGCCTCAGTAGTATCACCTTTTTCCATAAGTATCGGCGATGCCTCTTTTAGGAAGTCGAGTTTCTTTAGTTCCTGAATGCTTTTTTCTGTTGCCTTTACAAAGTAAATAGTCTTATCTTCAATCCTTAAGTCCTGATCAAACTCGTTGATTCCCACTTTATTGAAGACTTTCTCATTGATTATAGAATTACATTCAATGGCGTATTCCATTTCAAGGCCCTCCGGATTTTTCATTGCCTTTCCATTGACATATACCTGACCTGCACGTATTTCTAGTATGTCACCTGCCACAGCGACACATCGTTTTATATATTGTGTACGTAAATCGACTGGGTATTTATCATATCCACCCCATGGATCAGGCCTTTCCGGGCAGCCGGGATAATTAAACACTACCATGTCACCACTTTTAACGGCAGCAAAGCCGGGGAGCCTCATGGCTGGTAATTGATAATCAATATATGAAGGAATATCGGTAAACCAGATTGTCCGATCTGTAAACGGTATTTTCAGAATTGTCTGGGGTATACGAATACCATAATTGACCTTACTGGCAAGAATATAATCACCGGATTCGATTGTTTTTTCCATCGCACTGGTCGGATTATGGTAGATGTCAAAAAAAAGCCATCTGAAAAGCAAAAAGACAACAATAGCCCAGATGGCCAATTTAGTGGGTTTATGATTGAATAATTTCTTTTTGTCTCTAGTGCCTTCTTTTTTAGTCGGATAGTGTTCCATAGTTGTTTGAGCAGTTTTATAAGTTTTTCAGGATTCAAACAAAGCAAATTTTAATGAAATTTGCAATATGGTGGGGAAAAGATAGGAACAAAAAAAGAATTTTTACTCTAACTATGTATCTTATACGAAAATATCAAATAGTCAAAAGTCCTGCGAACCGGGAGATTCGCCGGGCGACGATTCGCGCCACAAATTTTTTGTTATTCGACAATTTGAAATCGACATTTGACAATTAAACAATATGTCCAATTTCACAATGCAGCCCGAATGGGTCGGACAGGCGACCGATTTCCCAGCCATGCCCTTCGCCGACAGGGTAGACTCTCATTATTAAATAAGCCCTGCTTGTTTGCAATGGATGGGATTCTTAAATTGCACTTTCTTCATTCACTTGTTTTATGAAATACTACGCATTTTATTAATTGCCTTTCCTAAAAAAGAGATTGAACAAGATAAATTATGAACCAGGCTATCAAATTAAGAACCGGCAGGCTAAGCGATTCAGCGCAATTAAAACAATTGTTCAGAGATACCATCGTTGCTATTTGTGCGGCAGATTATAATGAGGAACAGATAAGGGTATGGGCTGCAGCCGCAGAAAATGCTGAGCGTTGGTTAGCCATACTGAGGCAACAATACGTATTGGCAGCAGAAATAAATGATACTATTGTGGGCTTTGGTACTTTAGACAAAGGGGCTTATGTAGACCTGCTTTATGTGCACAAAGACTATCAGAGGCAGGGCATTGCCCGACAATTGTATGAAGCCTTAGAAGCAGAGGCCAGACAACAAGGACAAATGACTCTGACGGCTGATGTAAGTAAAACAGCGAGGCCTTTTTTTGAAAAAATGGGTTTCGATTTGCTGATGGAACAGACGGTTGAGAGGCAGGGAGTGGCATTGAATAATTTCAGAATGGAGAAGATATTGTTATAATTACAAAACCTGATATAAGTATTTGACTAAGACATATATCAGGTTTTGGTTTAATCAATCATCAGCTTCTTAACCTAAGGATTAACCTCCGGTACTGCATTTCCGTTAATTTTAATGGTATTTCTTGGGGCATTGTCTGTAAATTCGTGTGCATCAATGGTTACAATAGCCATTTGACCGGGTTCGAGTTTACCTTTGAATATATCCCTTGTTGTTTCTCCGGCATCTAAATGCGGATGGTGTACCCAACCCATGATATTGGCCTTATTACTGGTATTGGTTATTTGCACAGTATAGGTTTGTTTGGGCAGATATACGCAGCAATCATGTTCTAAACCGGGTAAATATCTTTTTTGCGGATGATTATTGCCACAACTCCCCCCAAACGAAATACTTCTGGTTCCCCTCGATTGAGTCATTCGCACCCATTCCTTACCTGTCATATCCTTTATTTTGTATTCACAGGTCGAAAACTCATTGGCCTTTAGCAGGTTTTCTTCATCAGTTATTGAAAACAGCATTAATTGAAATTCCACCTTGTTGGCATCCGGGATAGTGATTGCTGGTGAATCGATGAATATATCTGCCAGTTCGTCAGCACATGCAAAAACCTGTAGCCGGTGTGATGGTGGATTTGGCGATGGCGGAAGAATAGCGTTAACAGGATCTGCAGCCACGGGATGAGGATTCTCATGGTCTTCAAAACCGCCGATAAATGGATTCTGAGTGAAATCCTGAAAAATGGTGAAACCTTTAAATGTGGTTCTGGTATCTGCCTTAAAGTCGGTCAGAACCGTAGCTGTGTCTTTTTTTATTTGTAATACCCCCTGGGCATTATACCAGGTAAGTCTGTTTTTGTTTTGGAAAACCAAAAAAACGCCTGCATTGTCACTGATGTCTTCTTCCATGAAAATAAATGTTAAGTATATATAATTCAGTTTGATTTCAATAGGCTTTTTTGCAGGCATAGATTGCCTGCAAAGCTTTTTGAAACCGCCATAATATTATCCGGAATGGCTTCTTGAATCAATGCGATTCTATTTATCGGTGTTTTTTCCTATTTAACGGTAGCTTTCGGCCTTTTTGATGGTTCTGAGAGTGATACTTTTACTGGCGGATTGATTGTTCTATCTGTAAATATTATTCAGTATTTATGCTTACATTATAAGTATAAAATATTATATTTGTCAGAAAAAACACACAATAATGAAAGTATTTGAAATTACAGAGACTGAAGACATTGAGGCATCGGTTAAATTCTTCAAAGATGCCATTGAGCAACCCGCAATTGACGAACTGAAAGCACAGTATCAGGTGGCAGCACACCCTGTGTTTGATTTACGTAAACGCCCCGACAGAAAGGTATTGAAAGAAGACGGAAGCTTTGAACGCTGGGATTCGGTGAATCGCCTGGGTCTGCCTATTCAGAAGAGAATCGTAGGCGCATCGGTATCATTTTTATTCGGGAATCCGGTGAAGCTAACTTGCCAGACGCAGAATCAGACCGAAACACAGGCGTTGGATATGGTAAAGAAGATTTTACGGACCAATAAAATTGATAGCTTCAACCGTCGAATCGCCAGAGATTTGTTCAGGGCTACAAGCGTGGCGGAGGTCTGGTTTGTAACAGGTGAGAGCGGTGATGAAAAACATGCCGATTATGGTTTTGAAACGCCCTATAGAATCAAGGTTTTGAAACTGAGCCCATGGGAGGGAGACGAATTATATCCTTACTTTGATCAGTATGGTGATATGACGGCTTTTTGCCGGGCTTATAGCCTTTTTGTTGAACGAAAAGAGGTGGCTTATTTTGAAGTGTATACCGACGAAGAATACAAACTCTTTGAGAAAACCGATGATGGCTGGCAGGAAAGAGAATCAGGCGTGAATAGCATCAGGAAGATTCCGGTGGTTTATGCACGGGAGGAACAATCGGACTGGGCAGATGTGCAGACTGCTATTGAGCGGCTGGAGCATCTCCTGAGCAATTTTGCCGATACGAACGATTATCATGGTAATCCCAAGATTTTTATTGAGGGTGAGATTGAGGGTTTTGTCAGGAAAGGTGAATCGGGAGCGATTATACAGGGAGAAAAAGGCTCGAAGGCATCATACCTGAGTTGGGACCACGCACCTGAATCTATCAGGCTCGAAATCGAAACGCTGTTCAAGGTCATCTATTCGTTTACACAAACACCGGATATTTCGTTCGATACCCTGAAAGAGCTCAAACAGGGGATTTCGGGCGTGGCCTTAGAAATGCTGTTTATGGATGCACACCTGAAAGTGCAGGAAAAACGGGAGATATTTGATGAATACCTGCAACGCCGCCTCAGCATTATCAAGGCTTATATCGCCTGGCTGAAACCTGATTTGAAAAACA
>CALRLS020000374.1:0-5824 GCA_943368815.1 Cyanobium sp. NIES-981 | reverse complement strand
AAGACAAGGCTATAATACAGAAAATTGTGCTGATTACTTTTTTTTGTATTTTTGTGGATAAAATAGAAAAACACTAAATATTTTCTTTATGAAAAAAATTTTATTGCTTGTGATTATAGCGACCGTATCAACTTTTATTTTACTATCCTGTGGCAAAGAAGATGGGTCCCTGATAAACCCGACCGGTGTTAAACCAACAGACCCAGACCCCGGCGGAAACAATGGTAGCACAAAAAAATGCTATGTAAGTGAAATACAATTTACTGATGATCAGGACAATTATACCACCAAATTCACGTATAACGCAAAAAATTTACTTGAGACGATGGTTGAAGGTGAAACCTCAACGTCTTATCAGTACGATGCTAATAATCGTATTACTAAAATGCTAATAAATGAAGATGGTGGGGTTGAAGTATTTACTTATGATTATGATGCGAAGGGCAATATAGTAAAAGTTGAATATAACTCAGAAGGAAAACTCTTCTCAATAACCTGGAGTGAATTCATATATACCACTAATGCAAAAGGACAAGTAGAGAAAATAAGAGTAATAACAGATGAGGATCCCGGTGATTATTTCTTTGAATATGATGGCAATGGCAATATTAAAAAAATTACGTTCTCAGATGGCATTAAAAAATTAACGTTTATAGAAAATCTGGCATTTGACAATAAATCAAATGCCTATCTGAACACAAATTTGTCTAAAGCATATATGCCTCATATTTTGATAGGCACAATATTTGGTGTAAATATGACTTGCTACTTTAACCCAAATAATATTTTAAGTGATAAATTGATGGATTTTACGGGTGGGGTAGAAACCTCTACCTTCAATTATGGATATACGGCCGAGGGATATCCTTCAAAAGTGAATGCAGTACGGGTGTATGATGGTGAAACTATAAAAGAACAACAAAACTTTACGTATTCATGTAAATAGAAA
The DNA here is from genome assembly GCA_943368815.1 of Cyanobium sp. NIES-981. Lineage (GTDB taxonomy): Bacteria > Bacteroidota > Bacteroidia > Cytophagales > Spirosomataceae > Emticicia. Next base: position 4,875 of record CALRLS020000374.1, on the reverse strand, counting down.
CAAAAGCCCTGACCACACGGTCAGGGCTTTTGTTTAATTCTCACGGGTAATATCTTATCTGATAACAGTTGAGCCATTTTTACCAGTTTAATGAACTCTGCTCTATAGCCCTCTTCGTCATTCCCACGGGCTGATTTTGCTGTTGCAATGATGTGTTCATAATTAGCAGTCCCTTTAAAATTTGATTGTCTTAACAGCAAACCAAACTCTGCTATTGATGCCGCCAGACGAAAATCATCTGATGTTTTATCAAAGACAGTATGTTTGTCATATACCACCTCTTCCATCAGTTTACTTGTCTTATCGTCAGGCAGTTTATAACGCAATTTGATAGTCAACACTTCGTTTGAGTTGCCAACATTCGTCAGGTTCTTGTTTTCCTGATACTTCAAATTATCAACCTTGCCTAAATAAGCGCTCTCAACTCCGGCAGGAATAATTTCATAAATGGCAGTTACGGTATGCCCCGAACCCATCTCTCCCGCATCTTTCTTGTCATCATCAAAGTCCTCATTATTCAGACGGCGATTTTCATAGCCAATCAGACGATAAGCCTTCACGTATTTAGGATTAAACTCCAATTGCAGTTTCACATCTTTGGCTACAGTAAAGAGTGTTCCGCCAAATTCTGTTACAAATTCCTTTTGTGCTTCCTGCAAATCATCGATATAGGCATAATTACCATTGCCCTTATCGGCTAATGTCTCCATTTTATTGTCTTTATAATTGCCCATACCAAAGCCCAATACACTTAGGTATACACCTGATTCTCTTTTGCTTTCAATCAGGGTTTTTAAATCAGCTTCGCTTGATGAGCCGATGTTAAAGTCACCATCTGTCGCCAAAATCACTCTATTATTGCCACCCTTGATAAAGTTTTCTGCAGCAATTTTATAGGCTAATTTAATGCCCTCACCACCCGCTGTTGAACCTCCGGCTTGCAGATTTTCCAAAGCCTCTTTTATTTTTGTCTTTTCCTTACCTGAGGTTGAAGGTAATACCAACCCGGCAGCACCGGCATATACCACAATGGCTACATGATCTTTTGGGCGTAACTGGTCAACCAGCAATTTAAAGCCCTGTTTCAACAAAGGCAGTTTGTTATAATAATCCATTGAGCCGGAAACATCAATCAGAAAAACAAGGTTAGAAGCTGGCAGATTATCAGTTGGTATTTTCTTAGCCTGTAAACCAATATGCAATAGTTTTAAACCCTTGTTCCAGGGAGAATCTGAAATCTCGGTCTGAAAACTTACGGGGTCTTTTCCGGTCGGCTGTTCGTAATTATAATCAAAATAATTAATCATTTCTTCAATACGAATAGCATCTTTAGGGGGTAGTTGCCCGCTATTAATCATTCTTCTCATATTGCTATAGGCGGCTCTGTCAACATCAATCGAGAAGGTAGTAAGGGCATCTTTTTTGGTTTCATGAAAAACATTTTCGTCAAAAGTGCTGTATTCTTCCGTGTTATATTCAGCAGCCACAACGCTATTTCTCATGGGTGCTGGTGCATACGTGCCACTTCCGGGAGAAGCTTTGGCTTTGCTCATCGAGACAGACATCGCTTCTTTGTCATCCGATTTTTCTGAATAGCCGGTGATAACCGCTTCCTGCAAAGGGGCAGTGTCAGATTCAAGTTTTACATTCCAGACAGAAGTTTTCTCTGTAATTTTTACTTCTTTGGTAGTAAAGCCAATAGCGCTAAAAATCAAGGTATGTTGTAAAGTAGAAACATTGATGCTGTATTTCCCATTAGCATCCGTTGTTGTGCCTTTACTGGTACCTTTAAGATTTACCGTAACGCCCGGTATGGCAGAGTTATCGTCGGCAGAGGTAACCGTTCCGGTAATTGTGCGTTCCTGCACAAAGACGAACCCTAGAATAAGGGTTAAAGACAGAAGCAATAATTTAATTCCCATAATTTTTATGCCCCCATCAATTTGTGTTAGAAGGTTTTCATGGCATGGGGGATTTTAAACATGAAATCTTCGTAATTTTCCCTATTGATGAAGACGGCATAAAAATTCCATAAAAATTTTAGAAAAAAGTTAAATTTGCTTTCTTAACCTCCGGAAACACGTAGCTGTATGCAATTTTTCAAACGCAAATCTAAACCACAAACTGATGCTGAATACATAGCAGCATATCAGGCTGAAGGCGATTTGAATGTATTGGGAGAATTGTATGAGCGAAATATGGAAATGGTTTTCTCGGTTTGTTATAAGTACCTGCGGGACGAAGAAGAAAGCAAGGATGCTACGATGGAGATTTTTGAGCAGTTGATAGAAGATTTAAAAAGGCATCAGGTTGTTAATTTTAAAAGCTGGTTGCATAGTGTGGCACGCAATTATTGTCTCATGAAACTGCGGTCCAGAAAGATTGAGGTGGGTGGTTTAGAAATTTCTGATGAAGATTTTGTGGAAAATGAGCCATTTGTGCATCAAGCTGATGAAGAAATAGATTTAGAAAGTGATTTGCAAAAACTGGAACATTGTATCGGTAAACTGGAGCGGGAACAGAAGTCGTGTGTAGAATTGTTTTATCTGAAAGAGAAATGCTATAAAGAAATTGCCGGACAAACAGGGTTTGATTTGAATAAAGTGAAAAGCTACATTCAGAATGGTAAGCGGAATTTGAAAATTTGTATGGAAAAAAACCAATAATGGCAAAGAAAAGGGACATATCAAATCCGGAACGGAATACTCTTACAGCGGAAGACCTGAAAAGGTATGAGGCCGGGGAAATGACGTTTCAGGAAATGCATCGTGTAGAGAAAATACTACTCGAACAGCCTTTTTATGCCGAAGCCGCAGAGGGTCTTACAGAACTCAAAAAAGACAGGGTTTCTACTGAAAGAAACCTAAATGACCTCAAATCAAGGTTAGGAAACAGGATTAATCTGACTTCAAATAAACCAACCTCTGTATTAAACGTAAGTAGAATCTGGAAACCGGTAAGTATAGCAGCGGCTTTGTTAATAGTTTTTGCAGGAACCTATTATGTATTGAACGATAAGCAAAAAGAAGCAGATACGGCTATAACAATGAAAAGTGAAGCTAATGCAGATAAATTGCCTGAACCCACAGCCAGCGCTCCTACAGCCAAGAGAGATAATACAGCCTTGAATAAGCCGGAGCCAACAACACAATTAACTGAAAAACGAAATCAGGCATTTGAACATAACACACAGGCAGAAGCAGTAGCAATAGAAGCAGAAGAATCACCAGCTATACAAGAGATAACAACAAATGTTGTATCTAAACATAGTGAGGTAGATAAAACCTCAGAGACGCCGCCATCACCTGCAGTAACACCAGTCCTGACAGCGGCAGAAAAAAAGGCTGCAATTGATAGTGATGAGGCAAGTCCGGAGAACAAGACTTTAGGAGGTGCAGCCCGGATGGCAAGGGCTACTATATCGGGTAAGGTTGTCGATGAAGAGAATCAGCCAATGAAAGACGTAACGGTTAATATAAAAGGCAAAGCAGATGGTATAAAAACAGATGAGGAAGGTAAGTTTAGTTTAAAAGATGCCAGAAGAGGAGATATAATCATATTTAACAGTCTTACGATGCCTCAGATGGAGGTGCCTTTAAAGAATAATTTACCGGGTAAAATTGTCTATAGTAATGAAAACATTAAACTGCCAAGCAAGGAAAAGGCCTCAGTCAACAGCCCGAGTGATGCAATGTTAGGAAAAGCGCTTACTGATGCCAGACCTGAATTTGGCTGGGAGGCATTTGAAGTATACCTGAAAGAAAACACCAAACGACCACCCAAAGCACTCGAATCCAATATTCAGGGTCGTGTAATTGTGAGTTTTGTGGTAAACGAAAAAGGAGAATTATCTGATTTCACTATTATCAGAAGTATCGGTTTTGGCTGTGACGAAGAGGCAATCAGAATTATAAAAAATGGCCCGAAATGGTTTCCGGCAACAAAAGAAGACAAACCCGTTTCAAGTTCAAATGAAGTGGTGGTCAGATTCCGACAATAAGCGTTTGAATCTGAATAGTGAGGCAAATGCTTTTTTCTATAGATGCTTGACCAACAGTATTTTTAACTCTATATTCACCTATTCAAATATTCACCCCGGCAGATTCACCCTGCTTTAACATCTATTCTATACAGATATGGAATCTACTCGTAGAAAATTCATCAAAGGATTTGGTGCAGCTTCGGTTTTATTGGCAACAGATAGTTTTGCCAAACCTTTCAATATCATTCGCAGCATGAAGATAAGCCCAAATGATAAAATCCGCATTGCCACTATTGGCATGGGTATTCAGGGGCATAGCGATACCGGGGCGGCACTTAAAAACGAAGGTGTTGAGTTTGTTGCAGCTGCCGATTTGTATACAGGGCGCCTTACGCGTGTAAAAGAATTATTTGGAAAGGATATTTTTACAACCCGTGATTATCGCGAAATACTGAATCGTAAAGACATTGATGCTGTATTGGTAGTAACACCCGACCACTGGCACGACCGCATTACGATTGATGCCCTGAATGCAGGAAAATCGGTGTATTGCGAAAAACCGATGGTGCAAAAAATAGAAAAAGGCAGAGCGGTAATTGATGCCTGGAAGAAATCAGGTAAAACCATGCAGGTGGGTAGCCAGGGTATCAGTGGCTCTGTTTATGAAGAAGCAAAAAGAATGGTACAGGCCGGAGATATAGGTCAGATAAACTATATTGAGTCGAATAGCGACCGTTTCGATGCGATAGGGGCATGGAATTATTCAATTCCGACAGATGCTACTCCTGAAACCGTTGACTGGGATAAATTTCTGGGCGATGCTCCGAAACGTCCTTTTGATGCAACAAGATTTTTTCGTTGGAGAAATTTCAGAGATTATGGTACAGGCGTAG
>CALRLS020000373.1:0-5849 GCA_943368815.1 Cyanobium sp. NIES-981 | reverse complement strand
TGAACATTTTTGCCCTTCTGAATTTGAAAAATAAAAAGCCCAAATCCATCCTTTATTATAGGCTAATAAATCTACATAATCTAATAATTTAAGACCTGAAGTAATATCCGATAAATTAGAGACTGCTTGCTCTTGTGAAACTATTATCCGCCCTCTTATAAGTTCCTCTACAATTTTTTCAGGTTTAATTAGTATTACCCTTTTATTATCAAATTCATTTTCTTGTTCAATCGCTGTTTCTTTAAAACCAGATAATGAAATAAAATAACCAACAACACTATATCCTTTCTTTCGATTTGTTTTTTTCTTTTTTCCATCAATAACACCTATAAATTTATTTATATCACTGCCTCCAATTGTTTCTGAATGCGCTTTGCATTCTGCAATTGCAATTTTTTGTTCTGTTCTATGGTATGTCTCAAGATCAATTTCACGACCTGTTTTATGTATATTAAATCTGGGTTCATCATAACCCAATGTGTGGAAAAGATCCGCCATTAGCCTTCCAAAAAGATCACCCTTTTTATTGTTATCTTTTTCTAATATCTCAATTTTTCTAAATTTCATAATTGTAAATGAATTACTATGAGAAAGAATAATTTTATGGGAGTTGGAATATAAGCAAAAAATAAAAATACTAAAGAATTTTATATAAATATTTATTTTTTGGCACTTATTTTTCAAGTCATAATAAACTTTCTTATTTAAAACAACTCTAAGTAACCCAAGACTTTCTTCAATTCCCTCCTTACCTTTATGCTTACAGTACAACACACATATAAGCACGAAACCACCTTTTATGAAAGCCACAGCTATTTCAGATATACGCTTTTATTTATTTTCCTTATTGTCCGGCAAGTAATTCAGGTACAAAACCAGCCACTTAGTAAGTTTCAGATTAAGAGAACGATAGCAGATTATTAAACCAGAAGTTTATTGCATTTGTAATCATTAATCTACCTGACAATCAAACTTTATCCTCATTTCTCTTATATTTGACAAAACAAGCGGATTACTAACCTAAAACCATCTATCATGAAACTCAACAATACCTTCTTATTGCGGGTAGCAGTAGCAATTATTCTGATAATGCACAGCGTACCGAGCATATTAAATAATAGCGTAAATGATTTTGGGAAACACTATCTGAATGAGGTGGGCTTTGCACCTTTGGGTGTCCCACTAGCATGGGCAATTAAAATTTCTCATGTGGTAGCTGCCCTTTGCTTATTATTTGAAAAGTATGTTAAATGGGCGTGTCTCATAACGATAAGTATCCTTGTTGCGGGCGTAATCATGTTACACGCAAAAGAGGGTTGGTTTGTAGTTGGAAAGGGTAGGAATGGAGTAGAATTTAACTTCCTGCTGATTGTGGTGCTATTGACTATTTTATATCCGACTGGATTGAAGGGGAAGATAACAAAGTTGTAATTATTTATAGTTTAAAGATAGAGATAAGTTAATTAAAACCAAATGGAGAAGTCATTTAGAATATTTAGTACAAATATAGATGAAATTCATACTTTTGAAGCATATAGGGGGGGAATATTCAAAAAAGATAATGATATATTAATACCATTTATAAATATTGGAGTTAGCAAACATCCATTGAATAATTCAAAAACCCTTCAATTTATTGACTATAGTTATTTACTTTTTGAAGAAGTAATTTCTCTTGAATGGAGTATAGGATATATTGACGAAGAATTGTTTTATATAGGTGCTCAAAACATAATTTCAGATGAGCAAAGAGAGATAGCAATAAAATGTAAAAGAGTTTCTCTTGTGCTAAAAGCAGAAAGCAAACTTTCACCAAATATGTGGATACCTGTTGACACCCCAAACTTTAGACCTAATCTTGATAAAAAATATGTTGATTCTTTTATGAATGATAATTTTGACTTGGTTTTACAGGCTATTTGTCAGAACTGTGATTTAGCTGATTGATATGATTATAACTAACTTTTTACTCAGTTCAGTGTAATCACTCAATCACAAATCACTCATTCACTCAATATCTTCCTCACTCCAATCTCTTCAACTCCCTCAATAAATTATCAACCTGCTCAACAGTGTTGGATGGGAAGTTTGATATTCGGATTTGAGAGTCTTTATTAGGGCCGTAGCCACTACCCAGAACCATATTTTTTTCTTTCAGCGCATCAATAATCACTTTCGATGGCTTGCTGGTATTAGCTACAACTACCGTTTTTGAGCGATGTTCCGGATTAGTAACCGCAATGCTGCAAAGGCTGTTGGTTTCTAGGTATTTATAGATTTTCCGGGCTTTTTCGTCTGTTTCTTTTCTTATGGTTTCAATACCTGTTTTATTCATATCTTCGGCTACTTTGCCCAATAGATAAATCCCTAATACATTAGGCGTAGCAGGTGTTTCAAAAGTCTCAAAGTTCTTCCAGAGTGCAGGCAGTGTATTATGGGCGCCTATGTGCGTACCATCCTGTTTAGCTAATCTCTTTGCTTTATCAAGGCATTTTTCATTAGCAATCCATACCCCTAAACCCGCAGGTAAACCAAAGGCTTTTTGTACCGAAAAGAATGCTGTATCTATCAAATCTAAATCCAGTTCAGGAATGGGCGCTGATGAAACCATGTCAACTGCTACCAATCTTTTCTGGTTGCTACGCTTTAATTTATGAATGTCAGCCTCCCGCATTTGTACACCTGTACTGGTTTCGTTTTGGGTGGTACAAATCAGTTCTGCATATTCCGGTACTTCTATTTCAGCATAGCTAAAGCCCTCGCCAATCGGTTTCTCCTGTTTATGAGCAAATTTGTTCAGGCTTGTGGCATACTTGTAGAATTTATCGGAGAAAGAGCCATTCACTAAATGGAAACTTTCATGCTCTACTAAATTGAGCAAAATACGTTCCCAAACCTCTGATGCTGAACCTGTAAAGAAGATTCCGGCACTTTGCGGAATGTCCATCAAAATCCTTAGATTCTCGACACAATGCTGATAAATTTTTCTGAATTGTCCGCTTCTATGTGATATTGAGCCTATTTGCTCATCAACAGCAAGTTTAAGAAATTCCTCAAATTTGGGGTGTAATTCGGCTGGACCGGCAGTAAAATATATATTCTTCATTGCGCCAAGATTTTCAAGAAATCAAAAGTAAAAAAAGTCGGTGAAAGGCTGGTTCAGCTTCCTGCAAATGCTTTAAAAAGTATAATTCTTTCTTGATTTGTTTTTATTCAGGCAAGAAAGTAAGGTAGCTCAACTGGGATTCATTAAACATTTCATTGGTGATGGTCTGTAGCTGGTCTGATTCAATCTTCTTTATTTCAGAGAATATACTTTCAAGCGTTTCTACCCGTCCCACATCCAATATGCTCTTCGCCATCATGAGCATATAGCTCTGGTTACTTTCTTCGGCCATTGCCAGTTGTCCCATCAATTGTTCTTTGGCTGTATGCAACTGTAGTTTACCCAAAGGCTTTTCTTTCAGTAATTGCATTTCTTTCACAATCAATGCAAGCGCTTTGTCAAGATTAGCCTTATCAGTAGCGAAATAAATACCCAGAAAACCTGTGTCAATAAATGGCGAATAGCTGGCATCAATGCTATAAACCAGCCCATTTTTTTCACGCAGGGTCATATTCAGGCGCGAGTTCATGCCAGGTCCGCCGAAAAGATTCACCAGCATAAAAAACGGTAGTCGTCGTTCGTCTGTCAATGAATAAGACGGGCGACCGATGGCGCAATGTGCCTGCGTAATAGTTTTGGTAATACTTACACTCTGTGGCAGATAACTCTGCGGAGGTGTACGCTTGATTTCAGTTCGGCGTTTGGGTATATCTTTCAGGTATTTTTCGGCTATATGAATGGCCTTTTTAAAAGGTATATTCCCGACAATCGAGAAAACAATCTTGTCGGTATCCATATTCTCGTTAATAAACTGCTGTAAGCTTTTACGGGTAAAAGACTTTACACTGTCTTGGGTGCCAAGAATATTGGCTCCCAACTGATGATTGGCAAAAATAATACCGTCGAAGTCGTCCTGAATGGCATCTTCCGGAGAATCCTGATACATCGACATTTCTTCCAGAATCACCCCACGCTCTTTTTCAATCTGATTTTCGGGAAAAATCGAATGAAAAGTAATATCGGCCAATAATTCTACTGATTTTTCAAAATGATTGTCTAAAACTGAGGCGTAAAAACAGATTTTCTCTTTCGTAGTATAGGCGTTTAATTCACCTCCAACCGATTCTAATCGATTAATTATATGATAAGATTTACGCTTTTTTGTACCTTTGAACGCCATGTGTTCCCAGAAGTGGGCTAAACCTACCTGATTGGGTTTTTCATCACGGCTACCCATGTCGAGCATTAGTCCGCAGTGTACTATTTGTGTATAAGGTACCTGACGGTGTGCAATGCGAATACCATTGGGTAATGTATAAATTTGATATTCCATAAAGCCCCTTAAGGGAAAAATATTGAGTGTTAATGGGGTGTACTAATGATAAACCCCAATGATTATTTACAAAATTAATGAAAAGATAGTTCAATGCGAATAGGTTTTGATGCAAAGCGGGCTTTTAATAATTATACAGGTTTGGGTAATTATAGCAGATTCATTATTGAAGCACTGCTGGAATTTGCCCCTGAGCATCATTATTTTGCTTATACGCCTAAAATCAAAGGCAATTGGCATACCTTACTGACCGATTTTCAAAGCAAACTGCACGTACAATTGCCAGTTGCCTATGCGGGCTTGCCTAAAACTCTGTGGCGTAGCTGGTTTATCAAAAAGGACTTGCAGCAGGATAAAATCGACCTTTTTCATGGCCTGAGCAATGAAATACCCTACGGTTTAAGAAAAACAGGTGTGAAATCGGTAGTAAGTATCCATGATTTAATATTCTTACGTTATCCGGAGCAATATCCTGCCATTGACCGCTTTTTCTACCAGAGGAAATTCAGATATGCCTGCGAAAATGCCGATGCTATTGTAGCAGTAAGCGAACAGACCAAACGAGATATTATTGATTTTTATCATATTCCTGCGGATAGAATTAAGGTAATTTATCAGGGTTGTCAGCCCACTTTTTGCCATAGAATAGCCGATACGACCATTATTAATCAGGTGCTGCAAAAGTATGCTATCACGAAAAGGTACATTTTATGTGTGGCCTCTTTTACCGAAAGAAAAAACCAGCTAAGGTTAATCAAAGCCTTTCATCAATTGCCGACGCAAGACCATAATCTGGTATTAATAGGAGGGAAATCACAATATTTAGAGGAATTGAAGCAATATGTGCAACAGTCCGGTATTCAGAATCGGGTGCATTTTCTGACAGGGGTACCCGCCGAAGATTTGCCGGCCTTATATCAGGCTTGTTCTTTATTTGTATATCCATCTTTATTTGAGGGTTTCGGTATCCCTATCATTGAAGCCCTGCATAGTGGTGTGCCAGTTGTGGCTGCCACAGGCTCATGTCTGGAAGAAGCAGGGGGAGAGGGTGCCTTATACGCCAATCCTTTAGATATAAATGATTTGGCTGAAAAAATGCATCATGTACTCAATAGTGAAGCCTTGCAGAACAGATTGATTAATAAAGGCACAGAACATGTGAAGCAATTTGCTGCTAAACCCATTGCAGCGCAGTTGGTAAAACTTTATGAAAGTGTATAAGTTATACTCTTTAGGTAAAGTATATTCCAATGTTTTAATATACCGTCCCTACAGGACTTAAGACCTACTATAGTTATTTTTTCTACCGATATATTATCCCTACGGGTAGGGTGTCCAATAAAATGAAAAAGTTCTTGCAATTTTGTAATTGGAAAAGAACAAAATATATGCAAGAACCCAAGCACTGGA
>CALRLS020000372.1:0-5853 GCA_943368815.1 Cyanobium sp. NIES-981 | reverse complement strand
TACTTATTCTGTGCGTTGGGAGGGCTTCCTGTTGCCCCGCACAACACAGGTCTATAATATTATAATGACTGGTGATGATGGAATAAGGGTCTGGATTGATAACCGACTGATAATTAATAAATGGAATGACCAGTCGCCAACCACTTACTCGTATGCTGTATTACTTTCAGGTGGTGTGAAAGTGCCTATCAAAATAGAGTATTATGAGAATACAGGTGGTGCAGTTGCCAAACTGGAATGGTCTGGTACGAATCAGTCTCGTGAGGTGATACCTCAAAGCCAGTTATTCCCCAAAATAAGTACTTCGGGCATTATTAATGATTCACAGATTCCGGATATGACGGGCAATTTTCTTTTGACAGAAACAGTTGAAGACAGTGATGCAGTGCTTTTCCCGAATCCGGCTGATGAAAGTGTAACAATTCAATTAAACAGACTGGCTAATAGTGCGGTAAGATTGCAAATGATTAACGAGAAAGGAAATATAGTGCATCAGGAATCATTCAATAATAAGTCTCAGCATCAATTATCTATAAAAACATATAATAGTGGTATTTACTTTATCAGGCTTGAAGACGAAACCAAAAAAATACAGAAATCGGTCAAAAAACTGATGATTATACACTAAGAAAGGAAGACTACTCGGATTTTATAATTTTTTGCATAAATTAGAGTTATTAAAATGAGTTAAATACCGATTATCTGCCTTGATTAAAGGCATGGTTTTTGTAATTGATTGAATTATTTAGAAGGGGTTATTATCAGGCAATGCTATTGAGAAGATTGATAATTTTTATCTTTTTTGCTACTTATGCTTTTGTCGTTAATGCTCAAAGTTCGTCTAAGGCGCTTCAGAAGGCTGATGCGCAATACGATGCTTTGGCATACGCAAAAGCAATAGAGTTGTATGAATCTGCTTTGAAAAAACCGAAGGGCTTAACTGAAGAAGAAACTTTAAAAGCAAAATTACAATTGGCATTGGCGTATCGTCAGGTAAAAGACTTTGTTAATGCTGAAAGGGTTTTCAGAGAAGTTTTAAGCACAAATCCGGTGCTTAAAGGCGAAGATGTAAAAGCTTATCTAAAATTTGCTCAGGTACTAACCAGTAACGGTAAATACACAGAAGCCAATCAATACTGGCAGAAATTCAACGAACTACAGGAACAGGACAAAAGAGGGGAGGAGTTTGTAAAACTCAACAGCAATCGTGGAGCCCTGGAAAGAAATGCAGGCAGCTACCAGATTGAATACATTGGCATCAATTCAAGCAGCGCTGATTTTAGCCCTGTTTACTATAAAAAAGGGCTGGTTTTTGTATCAGGCCGAACAGGTAACGCAACTATTAAAAGAGTCTTTAACTGGGATGCTTCGTCATTTCTCGATTTATTTTATTTAGAAGACCTGAAAGTACTCAGAAACGAATCAAATGCCTCGGCTATTGGTTCAAGTTCATCTTCGTCAACCACACCTACTGCTACTTCAAAAAAATTAGGTAATGATTATTATACGCCTCCTACCTCTAACGATAGCAGAACTGTAGGCAGAAAGGGAAGTGACCATGTTGCAGGCAGTAAAGATTTGGACTACGAAGAAGAACCCACCATTCAGACGCAGAAATTCAGCAAAGCGCTTAATTCCAAGTACCACGAAGGACCCTGTACTTTTTTTCATGATGGGTCAAAAATTATCTTCACCCGCAACAGCCAGAGTATAAACGGAGGCATTTTTGGACAGAAAAAAAATACAGGTATTACCCGTTTAAAACTGTATATGGCGCTATATGAAGACAATGAGTGGAAAAAAATACGTGAGTTGCCATTTAACAGCAATGATTTTTCTTGCGGGCATCCGGCCATAACTATTGATGATAAAATCCTGTACTTTGTTTCTGATATGCCGGGCGGCTATGGCGGAACAGATATATGGATGACAAGATATAATAACGGCGAGTGGACGAAACCGGAAAACCTTGGCGCGAGTGTTAATACCCGTGGTAGCGAGATGTTTCCGTTTGTCGATGAAAGAGGGAATCTCTATTTTTCTTCAGATGGCCACCCGGGTTTAGGAGATCTGGATATTTTTTTCATGCCTATGAATACCGCAACAGGTATGCCATCTGCTAAAGCAAGAAATCTGGGGGCACCGCTCAACTCTAATAAGGACGATTTTGGCATTATAACTGATAGTGAACGCCGGACCGGGTTTTTAAGCAGTAACCGTAAAAGAGGGGGTAACGATGACGATATTTATAAGTTTAATCGTTTAGGAACCGTTTACGGGTGTCGTGAAGTGGTGGTAAATATTTTTGATGCCGAAAGTAAAAAACCTTTTGACCGGATTAGATTTGAATACGAAACTAAAGGAGGGGCAAACGCAAAAGAAAGCGCTATCACCAATAATCAGGGTACGATCAAATTATGTCTGGAAGCAGATAATGATTTTAGTTTTATTGTGAAACAGAACGGTTATCAGCCATCAACTGTCAGTTTTTCAAACAAAGATGCTTCGGATTATGAAGCCTCTAAATTGGATATTTATCTGAAACGTGAGGCTGTATTGGTTGATAACACAAAGAAAAAACAGAATGTCGGTCCTTCCGCTAATGCGCCTAACGAGATTTTGCTATCGAAAGGAAATAGGAATAATGTTTCTACTATTTTCAGAGGTGTGGTAACAGCCGGACGAGACAGTACACCGATTGCAGGGGTTTTAATCCGCTTCATTAATCAATGTACTAATGAGGTGCAGGAGATGGTAACCGGAGAAGATGGTTCGTATGAATTCAAGCGGGACCTGAATTGTGATTATTTACTGGAGGCCGTTAAAGAAAATTTCGGAAGAAGCTCTGAATTGGTCGTGAAAATAGCTGAGAAAAGAAGCATTGCCAATATCTTTAAGAAAAAGACTAACAGAGCAAATGTGGGGTCATTATTTGATACAAAACTCTACAAAGTCGGCGATGTGGTGCAGCTGGATAATATTTATTACGATTCTGAAAGCTATAAAATAAGGGGAGAGGCTGTCAGGGAACTGGATAAACTGGTGCAGACAATGCAGAAGAACCCGAACATGATTATTGAAATACGCTCACATACCGATACAAGAGGGAACGCACAGGATAATCTGGCGCTATCGCAACTGAGAGCGAATGAGGTGGTGAATTTATTGGCTAAGAAAGGAATAGCCAAAGGCCGGATGAGAGCCGTAGGAATGGGAGAAAAAGAGCCTGTAAATGGTTGTGGTGATGGGGTACAATGTACAGAAGCTGAGCACCAGAGAAACCGCCGTACTGAATTCAAGATTCTTTCAATTGAACGCAAATAAGTTTTCCTAGCTGAAAATTAAACGCTTCAGTAATCGATAAATGCCATTGTGCTTTAAAAATTGTCACCTATCTTCTGCGAACCGATTCCTAATATCTTACCTTTGTGCTGTTAAATTGCCAGCAGATTCGTTTTTGAGAATTAATAGATATGAAGAATTTTAAGAAAGAAGGCACTACAAATAAACATACCAATAAACCGGCAGAAACTAAATTTACGGTAAGAGAAGAAACAGAATTGTTGGTTTTTCTGCTTAAAAACATCAATAAAAGCCGGAATGACGTAAAGGTCTTATTAAGAGATAAGCAGATTCTGGTCGAAGGGCGTGCTGTTACGCAATTTAATCATGTTTTAAAGCCGGAACAGATGGTAGAGGTAAGATGGAAAAAGGCGCCGGAAGAGCAGAAACAAAGAGGATTAGCTATTGTTTTTGAAGATCAGTATCTGATTGTTATCGACAAACAGGAGGGGGTATTATCTATTGCCACAGAGAAACAGAAAGATAATACAGCGTATAGTACCTTAAGTGCTTATGTAAAACGCCAGAACCCGGCTAACCGTATTTTTGTGGTACACAGGCTTGACCGTGAGACATCCGGACTGATGATATTTGCCAAAAGTGAAAAGGTACAGAAACTATTGCAGGAATCATGGAATGAATCTATTGAAGAACGGACATATCTGGCGGTAACTGAGGGCATTGTTGAAAAAGATGAAGGAACAATTGTTTCTTATCTGGTCGAGAGTAAAGCTTTGATAGTATATTCAAGCATGAATCCTGATGTCGGGCAGAAAGCTATTACTCATTATGAAGTTTTAAGGCGAAGCAACAAGTATTCGCTGGTGAAATTTAATCTGGAAACAGGACGTAAAAATCAGATAAGAGTACATGCCAAAGATATGAAACACCCGATTGTGGGCGATGCAAAGTATGGGGCGGCAACTAATCCGATTAACAGACTGGGATTACACGCCTGGGTGCTTTCGTTTAAACATCCTGTTACCAAAGAAAATCTGCGTTTTGAGACAGAAATGCCTGCAAAGTTTACTAAACTATTCGATTTCTTCTAAAAGTGTGCTGAACTGAACGAATTTTCCTCTGAAAAGCATATCGTGTCGGTCTAAAATTTGCTCTTTATGATTGAATTCAAAATTCAGGAAATCTTCCATTGAATTGAAAGAAAACTGAAACGAATAGGTAGTTCCTGCATTTTCGACTTCGGTCAGTAACTTTAATATTTTCGATTTTTGTGGCAGTTTTGTTTGCATAACCGCAGGTACAAAATGGGCTTTCATCCATTTCAACCATTGCTGACTGATAGGAGGTTCAATATTAAAAGTGATATTAAAAAGGAACATTAAGTCTGATTTTTAAATAAAAGATTTGCAAATCTCGGAAAGAAATTTGGTCTTATTCTTACCGAGTTTGATTTTTCTTTGCGTTCTTTGTAGTGAAAACCTCCATTGACTGATTTTATTTCCATCATATTCTTTTAAAAAATGTTTAAAAAGTTCATCCCTACCATTCTTGCAATCGTCGGTTTTGTTGTGATTAGTTTTCTGTATGCTTCGCCACTACTACAAGGAAAACGACTTGGACTGCATGATATTCAGATGGCATCTGCTGCTGCAAAAGAATTAAACGATTTTCATAAACAAACAGGTGATTGGGGTTGGTGGACCAACTCGATGTTTGGTGGTATGCCAAGTTATATGATTGTAGGAGGCTACCCGAACAGTTGGTCAAGTTGGTTAGGAGCTACATTAATGGGTATATTCCCAACTCCTGCTAACGTTCTGATAGCCCTGATGCTGGGCTTTTATGTGCTGATGAGAGTATTGAAGGTAAACAGATGGTTAAGCTTCTTTGGTTCTGTAGCCTATGCTTTTGGTTCTTATGGCTTCCTCTTTCTGGAAGCAGGACATATCTCAAAAATTAATGCTCTGGCTTTTGCCCCGGGTGTATTAGCCGGGTTCATAGCTATTTTCAGGGGACGATACTGGTTAGGTATAGCCATCACAACCCTGTTTATGGCGCTGGAGATTTATGCAAATCACCCACAAATAACCTATTACTTGTTTTTCCTTTTAGGATTTTATACGATTTTTGAAAGCTATCTGCATGTTAAAAAAGGAAACTTTTCAGGTCTCTTAAAGGCCTATGCTATTGTTCTCGTTTGTATAGCGGTAGGTGTGGGTACAAGGGGTATGTATCTTTGGAACACCTTGGTGTATACCAAAGAAACCACACGCGGAAAATCAGAATTGACACTGGGAAACATCAACCGTTCGTCTGACGGTTTAGACAGAGATTATGCATTCGGGCAAAATTATGCTTTTGGTAAAATAGAGACTTTAACTCTATTAGCTCCTAATTTTTTGGGAGGGTCTTCTGGTGGCAACCTCGGTAAAAGTTCAGAAACCTACAAAATGATGCTAGGAAAAGGAGTGGATGAACAGACAGCCATTGGTTTTAGCCAGAATCTACCATTGTATTTTGGCCCTCAGGGGTATACCTCCGGAGCAAACT
>CALRLS020000371.1:0-5859 GCA_943368815.1 Cyanobium sp. NIES-981 | reverse complement strand
GCCCCGGTCATTGAAATAACGGCAGAAGAGATGTCGGGCAAAGATATTTTCTTTATTGAGGGTATCAGAGAAGAAAGTACTTTTTTACATATATGCTTTCAGGATAACGGTATTGGCTTTGAATCTAACTATGCTGAAAAGATCTTTGTTATTTTTCAGCGTCTGCACGGGCGACAGGATTACGAAGGCACAGGTATAGGTCTTGCTATCTGCAAGCGGGTAATGGGCAATCATAATGGATTTATTTTTGCTGAAGGCGAATTAAACAAAGGCGCCAGATTCCATCTTTTCTTCCCTAAAGCACCTAATCTGGTTAATAATAATCAGATTCAGAAAATGCTTTCGGTGTAATTACACCAGCATAAGCTTGCCAATGAACTTCTGTAATAACCACAAAAGGCCGCTAAAAGCGACCCAATGTGTGTTTGAAACAATTCTACTTGTAATTAAATGTGTTTCTATTCCGAACGATGCAACACATTTTCTTTTTTCATGGCTATAAACAATCAATTACAATTACAAATCTATTAATGTATTGACTGAAATCGACAGACTTACGTCGGTGCTTGATTTCACAGCGATACTTGATAAATCAATACTATTTTTACTGGTCAGGTTTAACAAAGCTGCTAATCCGAATATACCTCCGGTTGGTTTATTATAAGAGGCGCAATGCACTTCATAATCACCTTGTTCCAGGAATGCCGCTTTGAAATTCCCGCTAGCATCTACCTTAGTACTGGTAACAGCGTTTTTGAATTGAATTTTGCTATCACCCTGCCCTTGTGTTTCAGTGCTTTGATTATAAGTGCCTTTCTTGTACACATACACAACTACATTTCCCATAGTAGTGGCATTGTAGTTATCTACCTTGCCTGTAATATTACCTGCTGAGATACGCTCAACTAAGCGGATTGATGATTGCAATTCTCCATAATTAACAAAAGAATAGTTTGTCTGTCCACCTGAAGTTTCACTTTTAATTGCTTTTCTTAAATCAAAGTCTAGCATTAAGTCAGTCGCTGTTCCCTCTTTCACAATAAATTCTTTTGTAGTCAAATCTATTGAGTTCTCAGTATTACCTGTTAACTGTAATTTCTGCTTGGTGTTATCCGTCTTCTGTATATAACAGCCGGGGGCTGTTCCTGACTGATCTTTTTCATAATCCAGAACCAGCGTAATTTTGTTAAAGATTCCGGTGCTGAAATCTCCATCACCCAGATTTAGCGAATTACCATTTTGTAATTCCAACAGGTTTACGGTTTTAGGTCCTTTAAAACCCTCAAATGTTTTCCCGTCCACTTTAATCTCTGTTACAGTTACGAAAGCTCCCTTTACATCGGGGGCATCAATAGGAGCATCTGTAATAGCAATCCGTAAGGTGCCTTTAGCTGAATTAGGATCCGGGTCGTTCGTTGAGTCATCGCATGACATCTGAAAAAAACCTAATGCACCAATAAGCATTGCACTAAAAAACATTCTTGAAACTTTCATAAAAATTAGGAATTAGTGAAAAAAATAATTGAAAAATTGAAAGGTACAAGTCTGTTTCATAACGTATAATATTCGCTTTTAGAGTTCTGAAAAGCTTAGCTAAGCCAAATAGCAAAAACTACATACCAATATTATAGGACCTGGTTTGTTAAAGGAAAACGTAGATTTTATTCCCCAGAATTAAACAAAATTTCTACAAAAGCACTGTTTCCACGTGGCTGGCATACATAAAAGAAATAATGGAACAGGATTTTAACGTCTATATACGACTTCGTCAGACGTTAGTCGGACATCCGTCCGACAATTCGTCTCACAATTACTTTTTTATCAATATTAATCGCAATAGCGAACCACCTATTTAAAATGATGCGTAAGATTTTTTTATTAACAAGTTTGATTATGTTTTCCGGATTAGCAGTTTCGGCTCAAAACCCATACAAAGTCGGGGTAGGTTTAAGGTTGAATTATGGTTATGGCCTGAGCATTAAATATAATATGACTCAGAAGAAATCGGTAGAGGGAATCGTTTACACCCGTTGGAGAGGTATTAATATTACAGGTTTGTATGAGATTCATGCACCTGCATTTAAAACAACAGGCTGGCGTTGGTATTATGGAGCAGGTGGGCACCTAGGTATCTGGAGAGACGGGGCAAGGTATGGTAATCCATGGTTCGACAACTCCGGCTCTTACACAGTTGTCGGAGCAGACGGTATATTAGGTCTGGAGTATACGTTCAAAGAAATACCACTTAACTTTAGTCTTGACTGGAAACCTGCCATTAATCTGATTGGCTATCAGGGTCTATGGCTGGATGATGTAGCAGTGACAGCAAGATTTGCTATCAAATAAAGGCTTATTAAATCCACACAACAAATATTCAGGCTTTCACAACCACTATCAGGCGCTTGCCCAACCCATTAATAAACCACCAAAAATTATTAAATAAACAGGCACAAGACGTGTTTGTAGTAGAATAAAAGTCAGTATAATAGTCATAACCGATACTAAATCCACATACATCGGTTGAAAAAGGGAGAATGCCGCCGCTGCCGTAAGGCCTGTACTGGCGGCATTTATACCTTCCAGAGAAGCCCTGATACCCCGGTATTTTTTTAGCTGATCCCAGAAACGGATAACAAAAAATATTAGAAAAGTACCGGGTAGAAAAATACCCACCGTTGCTACAAAACTTCCTAATAGTTCACCTGTAATACCCCAGTCGCGCATAGATAGTGTGCCTACGAACGACGAAATAGAAAAAACAGGCCCGGGGGTTACTTCTACAATTGCAAGACCAGAAAGAAACTCATCTGCCGTTAAATAATGCTTAAACTTTACAAATTCATTATATAATAATGGCTTAAGTATATGCCCTCCGCCAAAAGTCAGGCTTCCGTTACGATAAAAATTCTCGAATAAACGAACAGGCAAAGAATGGGTTACAGCTCCTAAGCCTGCCGAAAAAAGCAATACCCCCAACCATAAAAAGAAATTTCCCCACTCAATTCTGATGGGTTCTTTCTTCATTTTTTCCTGTTCACCAAACTTCAGTGCTGTTGCAAGGCCACCTAACAGAATCCAGATTGGGGTAATATAAGGAGAAGGAAAAAAGTATCCGGCAATAGCTGCCAATATCATTAACAAAACGCTCATCTGCGTTTTGATTACTTTCATACCTATCGAGAAAGCCGCAAACATAATAAATGCTACCCCCATTGGCTTAATAAAACGGGTCAGCCCTGCCAGTTGGCCTTTCTCAATATAGGTAATTCCTAAAGCAGCCAGTGTCATCAAAATTGCTCCGGGCAATACCCAGATAAAAAGTGTAAGATACGCAAGGCCGGGTCCACCTAAACGAAACCCAAGAGCAGTGATAGTCTGTGTAGAAGTTGGCCCGGGAAGAATCTGGCAAAGCGCCTGTAGCTCCAATAATTCGGCTTCTGTTAAATAATTTCTTTTCTTAACAAACTTATCCAGAAACATAGTTAAATGCACCTGAGGCCCACCGAAGCAGGTCAGCGCAAGAATCATGACATCTTTCAGAAAAATGAAGTATCGAATCTGGCGGGTTTTATGCATCAAATCTACATGGTGGTTTTTGTTGAGTAAAGAAAATCAATATAGCACAGAAAAACCAGACTTTCTGCGCTACACACATTTTTTTGAGTATGAAGCGCTATTTTTTCAAACCCAACTCTCTTAATCTCTCATCCAGAAACTCCCCTGCAGTCATGTTTTCATAACGTCTTGGGTTGTTAGCATCTACACAGCTATCCAGACAAGTTAAGTCTGTTTCCGGACGGGCATGCATAAAGAAAGGGATAGAAAATCGTGAATTCTTCATTTTCTCACGAGAAGGATTCACAACCTGGTGTATGGTAGATTTCAATTTATGATTGGTGAGACGGTCGAGCATATCACCAACATTGATAATAATCTGGTCGGGTAATGCTGTTACCGGAATCCACTTACCATCTAAACGTAATACTTCCAGACCTTCTGCCGATGCTCCCATTAACAGGGTAATCAGGTTTATATCTCCGTGAGCAGCGGCCCGTACTGCACCTTCGGGTAAAGCATCAGGGTTTTCAATAGGGAAATAATGCAGGGCTCTTAATATACTATCACCACCTTTTACTTTATCTTCGAAATATTCTTCCGGTAATTCCAGATAAAGGGCAATCGCTCTTAACAAGGTTTTACCTGTATTTTCAAATGTTTTATACACCTCAGTTGTATACCGTTCAAACTCGGGTACTTCTGCCGGGAAAACATTTTTATACATATCGCCCTCAACCACAGGCTGTCCTACATGATAAAATTCTTTCAGATCTGGGCGGCTATGTCCTTTTGCCGTTTCTTTCCCTTTCCCAACGTAACCTCTTTGCCCTGCCAGTTCAGGAAACTCATACTTCTTTTTCAGTTCGTCGGGCTGATAGAAAAACTTCTGCACTGCTTCATACAATTTCCCCCTTAGTTCTTCTGATAGCCCGTGGTTTTTAATTGCAACAAAACCAATATTGTTAAAGGCTTTACCTATTTCCTGTACAAATTTAGTTTTACGCTCAGGGTCTCCTGAAATGAAATCTGCTAAATCTAATGACGGTATTTCGTCAAGCAATGCTTGTTCCATGAGATGAAGTTTTTTTTGGCAAAATTAAGGATTTTTCAACGTCTAAATTAAAAAACTTAGAAGCTTTATCGTTGAAATGAAAGAAATACTGTGAAATATTGTACTGATGCATCAAATAGTCTTTTCTGACTAGGACATTTTTTTAAGAAAATCCTCTACCTTTGCGGCATGAAAAATACGATTATAGCTCCTTCGGTTCTGGCGGCCGACTTTGCTAATTTACAAAAAGATGCTGAAATGCTGAATAATTCGGCAGCAGACTGGTTTCATATAGATATTATGGATGGCGTGTTTGTACCTAATATATCGTTTGGAATGCCCGTACTGGAAGCCATTCAGCGCCATGCAAAAAAGCCACTGGATGTGCATCTGATGATTGTTCAGCCGGAAAGATATGTCGAGACTTTCAGGAAATTAGGTGCTGAAATCATTACGGTGCATTACGAAGCCTGCCCACATCTACACCGGAATCTACAGCAAATAAAAAATTTAGGATGCAAAGCGGGAGTGGCGCTTAATCCTCATACACCTGTCAATGTTCTGGAAGATATTTTGCATGATATTGATTTGGTCTTAATCATGTCTGTAAATCCGGGTTTTGGAGGCCAGAAGTTCATTGAACATACCTATGAAAAAGTAAGAAAGCTGCGCAAAATGATAGATGACAGAGGCCTAAGTACAATCATTGAAATAGATGGTGGTGTAACTACTGCCAACGCCAGAGGTCTGGTAGAAGCAGGCGCTGATGCCCTCGTAGCCGGAAGTTTTGTTTTCAACTCAGCCGACCCGACACAAACCATTCAGTATTTAAAAACTATATGCGAGGTGAATCTCTGATACAATATGGCAAGTCTTAATAAATTATCTACCTATATTATATTAGCAGGCATTTTATTGCTTGCTTTTTTGTTGCGCATCCGCAATATAGGAGAACACGGGCTTGCCGGAGATGAGAAATATTCATTGTTTGTAAGCCAGTTTGTGAGTTATGAGGGCAATAATCAACGAAATTCAGTCAGAAAACCGGATAGCCCCTATTTCACACCACAGGAATTCTGGTCAGAGAAAAATATCTATGATTTTTATGACTCTATTGCCCGTGTAGACACCGGAAACGGCTCTTTATACACCTATACACTTCATTATTGGTCAAAGCTTTTCGGGCTGGGAGATACTAATCTCCGAATGCTTTCTTTGCTATTTAATTTACTGACTATTGTTCTGATTTT
>CALRLS020000370.1:0-5885 GCA_943368815.1 Cyanobium sp. NIES-981 | reverse complement strand
AGGCCTTAATTGACAAAGCGCCGCAATATGCGCCTGCCTATAAAAATCTGGGTGTAACCTATGTAGACCTGAAACAGGATAATAACGCAGTAGAGTATTGGTCAAGGGCATCCGTTAGGGACTCTACAGGTGATTTTGAATATAATATTGGGATTAATTATGCCAACAGGGGTGATATCGAAACAGCTAAGCAATGGTATATCAAATCAGCAAAAGAGGGCAATGTGAATGCCCGTACTATTCTGAAGAATAATGGTGTAAGTGGATATTGATACATTATTCAGGCCTCTGATAGAAATAATCCAGTGGATTTTTAAATAGATAATGATAGTCAGACCTCTTTAACCACTTATGAGGGCTGATGATTTTATAAGGTTGTGGGGTAGGAGGCTCTACAAATTCAGGCATTTCAAAGCCAAGTTCTTCGCAGTTCCGGATATAAATCTCTTTTCTTATGGGGTGTATCGGTGAGACAATATTGAAGGTATCGTTCCAGATTTCTTTCTCTATTACGGTCTCAATAATTCGAATCAGGTCATCTCTATGAATATAATTGACTGGAATATCCCCGGTAGTCAGGCCTTTCCAACCTGCAAAATATTTAGCCGGAATACGCTCATATCCCATTAATCCTGCCGAGCGTAAAATGGTCAGGTCGGCAGAGAAAGCTTTCAAAAGATTTTCTGCTTTCACCATTGTTGGGCTTGCCGAGGTTTCGGGAGATGAAACATCTTCTTCAACCACCTCACGATTCAATTCAGGATAGACTGAGGTAGAGCTTATATAGATAATCTTTTTGATGGGAGAGGCCTTTACAGCCTGCAACAGATTGGCAATCTGTTCTACATGAGCATCAGTTTTCTGCAGACTGATTTTTGGTGGAATATTAATGATTAGAATATCACTATCAAGAAACTTATCCACACATTCACACTCTAATTGTGGATTAAGTTTGAGTAGGAATGGCTCAATGCCGTTTTCCTGTAAAATTTCCAGTTTTTCAGTGTGTGTAGTACTGCCTTTTACCAGATAATCTTTTTCTGAAAGGTATTTTCCAAGAGGTAATCCCAACCAACCGCAACCTATGATGCTTATTATTTTCATGTATATTTATTCAAAAATCTCCCTCACCTCCATTTTAAAACCTTTTATCACTTCTGATTCTAATATTCCGTCTTTCAATTTTTGAGATAATTCAAACTTTTTATCTTTTAATGTGTATTGCTCAATGGTTTGATTATCAGTATCAACAATCCAATATTCTTTCACATCGTGCAGCGCATAATCTTCCATTTTTATACCGTAATCCCGTTCTTTGGTAGAATCAGATAAAATCTCTACGACAAAATCAGGGGGCGGGAATGCCGATTGTTTTTTCTCAAATTCTTTAGCTTTGTCTTTTGTCCAGAAACAAATATCTGGTTCATAATCATTACGGGTAAGCCTTACCATTACTTTTTCGTAGGCAACTTCTCCTAAATTATTGTCATAAACAAATGGTATCAGGTGACGAGTGATTCTTGTAGAAGCTTTCCAATGACGACCGTATACCGGAGAATGATAAATTATTTCACCTAAAATAAATTCAGCTTTTATGTTTTCGTCAACAGTTGCCCAGAACTCATGCCGACGTTTTTGTTCATCTGCCCATAACTGCTCTAATTCGTCAAGTACTTCTCTTAAATTGGGGGCGTGTAATAAATCTGTGATGCTCATAGATTTTAGAAATTATTAAACGAATTTAAGTTTTTATTTCCAGAATCAAAAGTATTTAACCGCTCCCGGCTTAATCGAAAAATAGGTAAGAATCAAAAGCTTAACCGTGCCAAGGCCTTTATTCGTCCAAGTATATTGGTGCCGAGGTGAATTTAAAAACGAAAATATTTACTAAGTCCCAGACTCTTGCGCTCTACAAATACAATGATGCATAAAAACAGTAGACTCAAGAAAAGATGAAACGGAATTGAATAATAAGGATTCACTATCTTAATTTGCCAGGATGCAAAAATCAGTATACCTGCGCCAATCAGATAAATCACGGTACTATTCAGTTCATAAGGAACAGGGTAGTATTTCTGCCCAAACCAATAGCATAATACCATCATTACAAAGGAAGAGATAGCAAAAGCCAGCGCACAACCTACATAACCCATATAAGGGATTAAAATAAAGTTTAAGACAACAGAGATAAACATACCGACAAAAGTCAGGATAGTGCCGAAATGGGTTCTGTCGCTTAGTTTAAACCAGATAGACATATTCTGATATACACCAATAAACAAATTGGCCAATAGTAGAATAGGCACTACTTCAAGACCAATGCGGTAATTCTTACCCAATATCAGGCTGATTAAATCGATATTAAGGCTCACGCCAACCCAGATAAGAATACAGGCAATAGTAAACCATTTGGTAGCCAGCGCTATCATGCCCGGAGAGTTTTTGTCTTCCACCTTCGAGAAGAAGAAAGGGTCGGCAGCATAACGATATGCCTGCACTACCAATAGCATAAAAATAGATAATTTATAAACATTGGCATAGATACTATAAGCCGCATCGGTTGACAGGCCATCATAGAAGCCCTCAGGTAAAATATCCCGAAACATAAGGCGGTCAGCTACCTGATTAATAGCCCCGGCCAGTCCCATAATTAATAACGGATAAGCATATTTAAAGACAAGCTTGAATTTATTAAAATCGAAGGCAAACCGGAAACCGATAAACTCTTTCCAAAGTAGCAATAAGGTTGCCAGACTGGCAATAAAATTAGCCCAGACAATGTAATCAGGGCCGATTTCAGGCTTATAAAAATAATCAGCAAAAGGTTTCCAGTCTGCTAAGAATACGCCGTCATGGATGTATTTGCAAAACATCAGATAAAAGACATTTAAACCGATATT
The DNA here is from genome assembly GCA_943368815.1 of Cyanobium sp. NIES-981. GTDB lineage: Bacteria > Bacteroidota > Bacteroidia > Cytophagales > Spirosomataceae > Emticicia. Next base: position 2,985 of record CALRLS020000370.1, on the reverse strand, counting down.
GATGAAAATATTAGCTAAACGAATGGCTACAAACTTCTTAGCCCGATTTTCTGCCCTTAGTTTTACGAAGGCAATTGCTGCAACAGCATCGGTTGCCAGAATAATAGAAAACCATACGATAAGCCTCTCTTTGCCGGGGAAACCCATAGCATTGATAATTGGCGTAGCCGCAAAAAAGATGATACCTGAAAAAATTACACTGGTGAGAATAATGTAGGAGAGGATAAGATTATAATATTCCTGTCTATCTTCTTTTTTACTGGCATAACGGAAAAATGCCGTTTCCATACCATAGGTATAGATGATATTCAGTACAACTACATAGATGTATAATTGATTATTGTCGGCAAGTAATTGTTGTTGCTCAAATACACGGGTATGTACTGCTACCAAAAGCCAGTTCAGAAATCTGCCAATAATGCTGCTTAGACCATAAAGGGCTGTATCGCCCGCTAATTTTTTTATTACACTCATGTTTTAATTTCAGGGACGTGAGGTGCTTCTCAAAATCCGATTAATTGAGCCTTATCGCCATTTTTTGCCAAAATTAGCATATTTTTCTTAGCCCCCTTTACTAATTTCATCCGGCGCACCTGTCCGGTGCTGAAAAAACCTGTATCCTTCGATTTCAACAAGTCAAATTGGCCCTTGCCTTTTCCATGCAAAACCAGGCCGTGGTTACTATCATAGCGTCCGATTTCAGGTAGTACATCGAAGAAGTTTCCTGTCAGAATAATATCCAGTTTACCATCATGGTCGTAGTCACAGGTTTCAATGCCATAAATAGGCGAAAACTGTACTTCAATAGGTAAGGGAACGATGCTGAAATTCCCTTTGCCATCGTTGATAAAAAAAGAAGTCTGAGCATTGACTACTGTTTTTTCTATCATTCCTTCTTTCTGTGCAGTGGTGAATATTTCATCTACCGATTTATTAGCGTAGTCTTTATGGTAGACGAATCGCTCTTTGATAGACGGAATAACACTCTGTAAATCAGGCTTCTGCATAAGCGGTACGAGCTTTCCGTTATTATAGACACAAATAAGTTGTTCTACCAATCCGTTTTTATCAAAGTCATTGACACAGAGCATGGCAGGCTGGTTTTTTGAGGCTTTTAGTTTGGAATTAAGCCCCAGGTTTCCTGCAATTAAATCCTGATCGCCATCATTATCAATATCCGCAACTTTGATGGTGTTCCACCAACCAGCCGAATCAGGTATGGGCATTGGCATAGAGGATATTTTCCCTTTCTGATTTTTGAGAATGGTTACAGGCATCCAGTCGCCTGCCAGTACTAAATCCTCCCAGCCATCTTTATCAATATCTAGCCATGAGGCGTCGGTTATCATACCAATTTCACCTAAACCTTCGGCTGTGAATTTTCCTTTGCCATCGTTTCTTAAAATATAACTTTTTGGACTTTTTCCATATTGGGCGCTTATCATTCGTGAGCCAACGAACAAATCCATATCACCATCTTTATCAAAGTCTGTTGCCGTGACGCATGAACTGTTTTCAAAAAGTGGTGGTAGGGTGCCTAAGGAGAAATTCCCTTTGCCATCATTGATATATAAATAATCAGTCAGCAAAGGGTTGTTTACAGGGAACTCGTTACCACCTGTAGCTATGTATAAATCCAGGTCTTTGTCCCCGTCAGCATCAAAGAAAGTAGCTGCTACTTCGTCTGCATGTGGGTTTGAAGAAAAGACACTTTGCTTTGATGATTGGAAAGACCCTGTAGTGTTTTGTAAGAATAATTGCCCGACAGACTTTAAGGCACCACCCAAATAGATATCGTCAAGGCCATCACCATTTACATCACCTACTGCCAGGGCCGGGCCTAGCCTTGAAAACATCTGTTTAAGGGTTGCGTCTCTGTTATAATCAACAAATTCGTTCTCAATATGTCTATAGGTTATACCTGATTGAGCGCTTATATCTGTAAAATATTTATGTACGGAAGGAGACCTTGGTATATGTCGCTGGTTGGCATTTTTTTGTTCCAATACCAATTCAGAATCAGCTTTTGTATTTTTGAGCGTTTGCTTCATATCGTTCTGCCAGACAACTGTCAGAGAGTCGATAGCAGGATTATTACCTAAACCAAAGACTAATATATGGTCGCTTGAAGACTGAAATCCGTGGTTGGGCATAGATTGCAGATACTGTGTTTTACCTTGCTGATAAAGATATACTTTTGCACCTATGCCAAAAGTGTTTTTGTTAGCACCTTTCAGGTTGACCCTCAAATAATGTTTTTTCAGCTTTTCAGACGTTTTATTTCGATAGACTGACAAAGGCATATTGTTATTATTGACAATCAAATCAAGGTCGCCATCATTATCTAAATCGCCGTAGGCCGAACCGTTTGAGAACCCCGGTTGACTTAAGCCCCAGTCAGCAGCTTTGTTTTCAAATTTGAGATTCCCCTGATTTTGAAAAGCATAATTCGGAATAGGCTGGGAGGGCATTTTCTCGACCATTTTATTGATATTGAGTTGGCCGTTCTGGTCGAGCATTTGCGGAACTGTATTTTTATCTGCCAGAAAGCTGATAAAATCCTGGTCTGTGAGGTCATGGATGATACCATTGGCTACAAAGATGTCTTTCATGCCATCGTTATCCATATCAAAAATCAACGCACCCCAACTCCAGTCAGTGGCATGAAGACCTGAAAGTGCAGCTACTTCACTAAAAATAGGAACCCCATCATGGTTATCTCCATTATTAAGTTGCAGCGTATTGCGAGTGTATTGATGATAGAAATCTCTCTGTGTTTTGATTTGCTCTAATTCGTAGGTTTCAAAACTCGCAGTTGTTTTTAGCCGATAATCATCATTAGGCAACATATCTGTAACGAAGATATCGGGGTAGCCATCATTGTTGATGTCACCAATATCGGCACCCATCGAATTAAGGCTCGTATGGCCCATCGACTCTTCTACAGTCTCTTTAAAAGTGCCGTTTTTCTGATTAATATAGAGG
>CALRLS020000369.1:0-5895 GCA_943368815.1 Cyanobium sp. NIES-981 | reverse complement strand
TTATAGGGAAAACATCTTCTCAATCATAATATACTGATTAGGATTGCCCCTTGGAGACGAGGTAGCGACCTACCGCTGCAAGTCGTCTCTACAGAAATGGTTTAATGATTGATATTTAAAATCCCAGTTCAGCTGAATTTATGTACCATAAAAAACGGGTAGGTATTTGATTTAACGTTTTACTATTACTCTTTAAAGTCTCCTTTAGTCATAATCCCCAATCGAATTACCGAAATGGAATTATCAGTCGGTGTGTTCAGCGCTCTCTGAAAGGCAATGTATTTTAGGCAGAAACTTAGCCGAACAGGGGATTATAAGATAATTAAATGGAAAGCCCCTTTTCTCGGGGCTTTCTCTACTTAGCTGCTTCTTCTTTTACACCTTTATCATCATTAAAAATCTTTGAGCTTGCGCTTACTATGCCCTCTGTCAATTCTTCTCCTACCTCTTCGCCTAAATTAAAAAACCTATCAAAAGTACGTTTGAAATCATTACTGGCATCATTATGTTCTTTGCCATCTAAACGACTGATAGTATAATGCACACCCCCAAGAAAAAAAGAAGGCGTTAAAGCTGCCATTGCACCCAAAAAACCACCGAATTTTTTGTAATCTTTCATTGTATGAATGTTTTGATTTTTTCTAAATAAAATGATGAGTCAAAGATATAGATAAGCCAAGTCCATCATACTAAAATGTTTACAAGTGGTTCAGAATCTATTTGATACAAGGAGAAATGTACATGGATTATTCCACATTTACATCAATAAATACAAGAAGATTAAATCCGGACGGAAATGCCTTTCCATCCAAGCAGGTATAGAGCAGAATAAACGATATACACCGGATTTTAAATTTCTTTCACTACCCTGCGGCGGAGAAATTTATCATAGTAACTCTTACGGGTCCTTTTGATATAGATGTATCTTGCAACGCCCGCAACGATAAAGCTTACAGCAATCAGAATTATAGTATCAACAGTTGTCATGGCAATGATGGGATTAATTAATAATTCATTAATATTAACTAAAAAATGGCGTAGATGTTTTAGGGAATTGAGGAATTATTTTGATGTTTCTTTTCTCTTATGTCTCCTTTCCTCATTCCTCCCAAAATCCCCAAATTTTTATTTTACATACAAAACCACAATTAATCATTTTATTTTACATACATTTACTGAATAAATCATTTTTCTGTACCCAATGAAAGGAACAAACTTGGGTGAGTTTGAAGAATTAGTGCTCTTATGTATTGCGGCATTGGTGAGCGATGCCTATAGCGTGGCTGTTTGTGATGAGCTGACCAAACATACTGGCCGTACCGTAAAACTGGGCATCGTACATGCCGTGCTAAACCGTTTGGAAGAAAAAGGTCTGGTAGTAAGTCGCCTTGGCGAGGCCACCAGTGCCAGAGGCGGCAAACGCAAACGCTTTTATGAAGTAAGCCATGCCGGGAAAGCCGCCCTGCACAAAGCAAAAGATGCCCGCGAAAATCTCTGGCGCATTATACCCGGCTTTAATCTGGAGGGCTCTATATGAAAATCACAGTCGAAGAGCCAAACCCGGAAAATAAGGGCAAATCACCCAAAGAAGCAGCCCCGCCCAAGCTGGCGCAACGCTTGCTATCGTGGTATTGCAGAGACGAGATACTGGAAGACCTCCAGGGCGATTTGAACGAATATTTTGACCGGAACCTACGAACCAAAGGAGCCGGAAAAGCCAGACTGATTTATTGGCTTGATGTGCTGAAGTTCTTCCGGCTCTATACCGTTCGCGAACCCGCTTTTACCAATTTACATATATACATAATTATGATTAGCAGCTATCTTAAAACATTCAGACGAGGGCTGGTGCGTAACAAGCTCTTCTCGTTTATCAACATTTTCGGCCTTGCCGTCAGCATGTCGGTTGGCCTGCTTGTAGTAGCATTTCTGCTCGACTTACGGTCGTACGATGATTTTCAGCTTAAAAAAGACCGTATCTACCGGGTAAATACCAGTTACACGACACCAACGCAGTCTCCTATGGAACTGGCTTCTACTTCTGTGAAAGTCGGCAGGAAAATCCGGGAGTCAATCACAGGTGTAGAAGACCTGACCATTTTACGAAAGGGTTTTTATGGAGACGCCAAAGTGGGCGATAATTATCTGCCTCTGGATGCCACATGGGCCGATGAATCGTTCTTCAAAGTATTTACATTCCCTTTGCTCAAAGGCGACCCTGCCAGTGCCCTGAAAGAGCCTTATTCACTCGTACTGACTGAAAAAACAGCAAAAAAGCTATTCGGTGAGGTGGATGCATTAGGCAAAATAGTAAAATTTGATACCACTAATTACCTGGTAACGGGCATAGCGCAGGATGTACCCAAGTTTTCTCATATCCGTTTCGATGCACTCATATCTTTTTCAACTGCTGATGCAACTTTGGGTAAAGGCGACCCGAATTTCTATGGTTGGGATAACGTATGGCAAAATTATGTATACCTAACCCTGCCTGAAAACACCGATAGTAAGGCCCTTCAAACAAATCTTGACAGGCTGTCAGCACAGGAAAACAAGGCCTTTACAGATAAATCGTTTAGTTCAAACTTACAGCCAATTAAAACAATCGCCTTAGGTAAAGACCACTCCAATTCCATAGGCCCCAATATAAAACCCATCGTAGTCTGGATACTGGGCGGACTGGCATTTGTGATTATTCTGTCGGCTTGTTTCAATTACATGAATCTATCCATTGCTCGCTCGTTGCGGCGCGCCCGTGAGGTGGGTATCCGTAAAATCATAGGTGCTCCCGGCAGCCATATATTCGGGCAGTTTATGAGTGAATCAGTCTTTACGGCCCTGTTATCTCTAATCTTTTCCATTCTTTTCTTTCTGTTTTTACGGAAACAATTCCTTGACCTCAATCCATTTCTGAGCGAGCTCGTTAGTCTGGAGCTTTCATTCAAACTAATACTCAATTTCCTGCTCATGGCCATTGGTGTGGGTATCATAGCAGGCTTCTTCCCTGCCCTGTTTTTCTCGCGCATTAATGCTTTGCAGGTCGTGAAAGACAATTCCAAGTTCAAGGTATTCCGGCATGTCAATATCCGCAAGGCGCTCATCGTGATTCAGTATTCGCTTTCGCTTATTTTTATTGCTGCTACCTTAATTGGATACCGACAATACAAAGGTTTTCTTACTTATGACCTGGGTTTCAAAACAGACAACATTCTGAACATTCGTCTACAAGGCAATAAAGTTGATTTATTTATCAAAGAACTGTCTGAAATTCCTGCAGTTCAGGGTGTTTCGAAGTCGATGATGATTACCAGTCTTGGTAGTATCCACGGCACTCAGTTGAAATACATCAATGCCAAAGATAATACACAAGACTCGGCAATGGTCTGGTTGAATATAGTTGATGAGCAATATCTGCCTATCCACCAACACAAACTTCTGGCCGGCACAAACTTTAAGCTACACACTAAAAACGGAGAAGAACGCGAGATAATTGTGAATGAGCAGGTATTGAAACGTTTCAATATTGCCAAAGGAAATCCGCAAAAGGCATTAGGAGAACAAGTGGTAGTTGATGGACAAAAGCTCAATATAATAGGCGTATTGAAAGACTTCCACTATGGAACGATGGAAAACAAGATTGAGCCGGTTATGTTTCGTTATTCTGCCGAGCCGCATGGAGGGCATGTCAATGTTAAAATCGAATCTACCGATTTACCCGCCACGATGGCAAGCATTGAAAACGCCTGGCGAAAAATTGACAAGGTTCACCCGATAGATGCCACATTCTACAACGACCAGATTGAGAAAGCCTATAGTCAGTTTTCGGTTATGGTAAAGGTGATAGGCTTTATCAGTTTTCTGGCTATCTGTATCGCTTCGCTCGGTCTGTTTGGCATGGTGGTATTTACTACTGAAGTACGCCTGAAAGAAATCAGCATACGTAAGGTGCTGGGCGCTACAGAGAGTGGGCTAATATACCTGCTCAGCAGAGGTTTCTTAGTGCTTTTAGGTATAGCCACCCTCATAGCCTTGCCTGCCACCTATATTTTCTTTGACAAAGTAATACTTACAAAATTTGCCTATCATCTGCCTTTGCAATTCTACGAATTTCTGGTTCCGCTATTGGTTTTGGTGGTACTGGCTTCTATACTGATAGGCTCTCAAACCCTGAAAGCCGCCAGGAGTAATCCGGTGAAGAATCTGAAAGTGGAATAAGCATGGCAGAGGGCTGGAAACAGAAAAATGTAAAATGAAAAACCGAAAAATGTAAAAGGTAAAAAATATTTTCACCCTATTACAGCAACGGCTGTCGCATTTTACATTTTTCTATTCTTCTTTTTCCACCCTTTTACATTTTACATTTCTCGGTTCGGCTGAATCTTCATTCAGTCGGTGTGTTCACCGTTCTCTGAACGGCAATGTTATCATTCAATAGAAGCAAGTTTGGTGATACTGCCGTTTTAAAAACGGAGCCTGTATAATTATCCATTAGTCAAAGTTTGATTATACTTGTAACTTTAGTTTACAACAGAAAAATCTCTTTTCCCAAATGCAACATTCTTTCCATATATTAGTCTTTAAATTAACCAACTATCCTCAATCACCCCTTATGAAAAGACTATTATTAATTGTTTTGTTTTCTACTATACTCCGGACTGTCTCAGTTGGCCAGTCAGCTATTGATTCATTGCCGATTAAAATTGATGCCATTTTTAAAAAATATGATGGGAAAGACCGTCCGGGTTGTGCTGTGGCTATCATTAAAAACGGTGCCGTTATTTATAAAAAAGGCTATGGAATGGCCAATCTTGAATACGATATTCCTAATACACCTGCCACGGTTTTCGATATTGCTTCTGTTTCGAAACAGTTTGCGGGCTATGCCATTGCTACACTCATCCTCGAAAAAAAGATTGCTTTAGACGATGATGTACGCCAATATCTGCCTGATGTTCCTGATTTTGGCAAGAAAATCACTATCCGCCATCTGGTGCATCATATCAGTGGGTTAAGAGACTGGCCGCAGACCTTGCGTGCAGCAGGCTGGCGTTGGGACGAGGCTTTTTCGTTCAAGGATATTATGCGCATGGTCAAAAACCAGAAAGACCTTGACTTCGAACCGGGTTTTAAATACTCTTATTCTAACACAGGCTATAATCTTCTGGCAGCTATTGTTGAAAAAGTGACCAAACAATCGTTCAGAGACTGGACGGACGCAAATATTTTCAAGCCTTTGGATATGACCTCCTCTCATTTTCTTGATGACCATACCGACATCGTGAAAAATATGGCATATTCTTATTACCCTAGCGAAAGAGGTTTTAAGAAAAGCCTCAATTCACTTACTGCCTATGGCTCAAGTTCATTATTTACGTCTGTAGAAGACCTCAGCAAATGGGCGATTCATTTCAATAAATCTATTGCCGCTAAAAATCCGGTTTTTATGCAGATGCTGGAAGAAGGCACATTGAATAGTGGGGAAAAAGTAAAATATGGCTATGGCTTGGCCTATGGCTTGGATGAAGGTTTCAGGACTATTTCTCATACCGGAGGTTGGGCATCTTACCGGACGGTCTTAAAGCATTATCCCGATCAGGGGATTTCATTCATACTTCTGGGTAATTCAGGTGCTTTTGATCTGGATGGCAGTACCCGTGAAGTAGCACGTACATTATTGAAATTTCCGACAAAACCTGCCAGTCAAACTACCACCCCTTTAGTTAATAAAGACGCACCAGATGTGACCGTGAATGAAGATATTCTGAAAAAATACACCGGCACTTATCAGTTAGGACCCGGTTGGTCAGTAACAATCAGCCTCGAAAACGGGCAACTAATGACCCAGGCCAATGGTGAACTCAGGTTTAAGATGAACCCTAAATCTGACTCTACGTT
>CALRLS020000368.1:0-5899 GCA_943368815.1 Cyanobium sp. NIES-981 | reverse complement strand
ATCATCACGCTTAATGAATTGGCTACGCCCTCTTCAATGGCCTTAATAGCGCCGATATTCGAATCATAAGACATGCCCACATCATCAACATGCATAATAATTACTTTAGCCCCTTTAGGATAGCCCAATTTCTCGGCGTAAGTGGGATTCTGGGCAATAAGTTGAAATGAAAGTAATAGTCCTGTGAGGATAGATAAAACGGTTTTCATTCTGTTAAATTTGAGAGTAATTGGTTGGTTCTAAAAAAACTCTTGTGATACGGGATACCGTATTAGCATATTCAGGTAATGGAGAGATTCTTTTCCAGTCAGGGTCAGCGCTGAACGCTTTCCAGTTAGCATCTCTTTCTTCCATATTTTTAAATGTAAGCATATAGGTCAGGCATGGCTGATTCTCACCTGCCATCACCTCTCCAAAAAACACTGGGTTCAACTTAGTATTATAGAATATTTTGATTTCGTCATCATTAAACATTTTTATCTTTCTTCGGGCAGCGTCTTCAGAAAAACTTTCGTAGGTTCTCATTTCAAAAAAACGTTGCTCAGCCGTTGGTTTAATCATTTGAGTAAGACCATCAAATGCGGATAACAAAGAAGTGGTATATCTGGAATAAGGCGCTTTATCGGGCAAAAGAGCATTGAATTCCTGACTGGCTTCCTTAAACTTTTCGTCTGATTTCAATTGTGCTTTTATTGTAGCATATTGCTCAATGGATGCATAAGGAATAAACACATAGATTTTAGCAGGTTCAGACTTTCCGATTTCTTTAAATACACCTACATTTTTCACACCAAGCCTATTGAGTGTCGGTATTAAAGCATTTTTAAAATAATTTTCAAGATTTGCCACCGGAGACCCAAAACGCATTTCATAAGTCCGGATTTCGTAGAACTCTTTTGTAGTTGAGGTGCTTTGCGCAAAAGCGCTAAAAGTCAGAATTGTTAATAGTAAACTCAGGAATGTTTTTTTCATTGTAGTTTTAATCATAGGGTGAAAGTTTATTTATCAAATGCTTCTAATACTTTCTTCACCAAGCCATCCATTCCATTATTAGTAATCCATCGGGTCACCACCACCAGTTCATGGTCAGGGTCGACATATACCATATTAGTACCATTGCCTATATGACAAAAAACATTAGCGTTGGCGCTTGGCAAGAATTTCTTATCGGTATTCAGAAACCAATTCATGTAGCCGTAAGTTGGCTCTGCTTTGGTTGGTGTCAATGCCTGTTTCACCCAGTTTTCTGATAATAACTGTTGTCCGTTCCATTTACCGCGATGCAAGGTTAATAAACCAAAACGAGCCATATCGTAAGCATTAATAAACATACCGCCGCCCCAATGCCCACCACCACTGACAGATTGAACAGCCTGCCCGTCCAGCACTATCCAGGAATTGCGGTAGCCTGTCCATCGCCAGGTATTTGATGCTCCTATTTTATCCATGATATTCTCTTTTAAAACCTGTGGCAATGGTTTGCGCCATACACTCAATGCTGCCAAAGAAAGCACATTGACCCGCACATCATTATATTCATACACCGTTCCCTGCTTATTTCTTGTCCGATTCAACCATAAAGCGGCATCTTTATCCGGTCGGTCTGCCCAGTCGGGTTTTCCCCAAAGCGTTCCTTCCCAGTCACTGGTTTGTCTTAGCAGGGCATCCCATGTAATGGTTTTGTTATGCTGAGTATTGAATAACTGTAAAAGCTCGGGTTTACCAAAATCATCCGCAGGGCGATTGACAGGCTCACCATAGATTTCAATGGGTGGTATATACTTAGCAACAGTATCTGTTACACTATTAATCATGCCTTTGTCCACAGCCAGACCAACCACACTTGACAGGAAACTTTTGGTAACACTATGTGTCATGTCACACCTTTCCGGCTCTCCCCATTGTGCTACGATATATCCCTTATAAATTATCAGGCCTGTGGGGGTCCCTCTTTCTGCAAATGGGCCAATACCAACACCAAAAGGTTCTTTTCCGAAACTCTGGTAGTGCGATACCTCCATATTACGAGGATTTTTAGATTCATTGGCAATAGCAAAATTGATAGCTTCGTCAAGTTTTGCAGCATTTAAACCTAATTCTACAGGTGTCTTTAGCTGCCAATTATTAAAAGGCGGAAAGTATGTTTCTGTAGCTTTCTTTTGTGCATAAGAAGAGGTGAGTACTAATGTAACTAAAGCCAGTATAATGTATTTCATTACTTAATCTTTTTAATGGTATTGTTTTTAAAGTAAACTTTGTCAGCGCTTACGGCTGCATCTGCAAAGACATACCTCGCTTTAGAAGACAAGTCAAAATAATTATTCAGTACTTTAATGCCTCTGAAATGCGTACCCGACAAACGGACACCGCAGGGTATACCGTTTATTATATTTTTGGCATCAACATAGCATTTATTATTACTCACTTCACAATTTATCACCTCATTATCGGCATTGTCTCCCCAGAAAGTAATACTTCCGTAATTGTTTTTCAGACCATCATTCCGGCTGACATTATTAATGATTTTATTGTTTCTGAATTTCACCGGACAAACAAACTGTGCAAGCAGGTAACCTGCACCCTCGTTATCATATGAAATACAATCGCGAATAATGCAATCGGTGGAGCCGCCATCAATGTCAAACCCTCCGCCATCTTTGGTCAATCCGGCATGATTATTGTGTGATACACATTTCTGAATAATTCCTCTTTTGCATAACCATAACCAGATGCCTACCGGACCGCCGCCTGTGCAACGATTATCAGCTCCGTTTTCCCAGGCTTCGCAATGCTCAATCAAGACACCATCAATACCTGCCATCACAATACCATTGCCCGAATGATTATTTGTTTTGCTCAAAATCCCCTTATTACTGAATACATCATTATGCGCTAGATAGAAATTTTTATGCGGAATGGAAGGATATTTACCCAGAGAAGCTATGCCAGCTTCACCATTTTCGCTGGCACTTGAATAGGTAATTTTTACATTCCTGTAACCTGATGTATCGCTTTTATCTCCATGAATCAGTATACCATATTTATGGAAACCCTTAACCACGCAACTATTAATTTCAATAAAATTCAGTGATTTACTCGTGTAATCTGTATAAAATTCAATACCGTTCTGTTTGTTCTTTCCAACACCATCACCCTGAAAGAATAATTTGGCTATTCTGATGCCTTCACAATTATACGCAAAAAGCCCTCTACCCTCTCCCGCTTCAATAATGGCATGTTTACCTCCCAAACTACTGATAGTTACAGGATTGGAGGCAGTTCCTCCATCGAGGCTATCGAGCTGAATGTTCCCACTAAAAGGCTGGCCTCCTTCAAATAATACTTTATCTCCGGGTTTTAGAATAGTCGCGTTTACTTTTTCAATACTTCGCCAGGCTGATTTTATACTTAGCCCATCATTATTGTCATCTCCTTTTGTACTCACATAATAGGTGTGAGGTCCAAATTGAAAATTAAATATCTGAAGCAAAAGGATAAAGTATAACCACAAGTTCATAAAGCCTTATTTTTTAGTATGCTCTGATTCGTAGTGCTTTTTGAGAATGTCTTCACCAAAATCATTGGTCAAGTCACGTGTAACGGTATGGATATGGTTGGCGTTATTCTGCGTATTATCATACTCAATCAGAATCACATCGTTCTGAATCCGGTAGTATTGTCCGTTACTTTCGCCCAATTTTTTTCCACCTGCCCACACGAATGTCAGTTGATTTAATCCGGCTTTCTCAATTTTCTGCATCAATTCATTTGAGAAACCCAAAGGATAGTTTTTAATATACACACTTAACAGGCGTAAAAATATCTTTTGCTGTGCCGAACTCATCTCGGCAAATGTAATCCCTTCCTTAACCATAGCCTCAACCTTGCGTTTGTTAGAGGTAATAATTTCGCCCGGCGCCTTCTCCGAAATAATTACCTTTTGCAATTGTTCAGGTGAGAAAGAATTGAGTAATTCAAAACCCAAATTCATTTCATCTTTCAGAATCTGATAACCTTTCTTCTCTCCGCTTGGTACAATTCCCGGATTACTTCCAAAGAATAAAGGTGTAGCTGATACTACTTTACCTGATTCAGAAGAAAAATTCAATGAAATATGGTGTCCCTCAATCCGCCAGCCCCATAGTTTCTTTGCATCCGGTGTTCCGAAAATAGTGAAGTAGTATTTTACCGGACTGCGATAATCACTTTCCGGTGGTGCCTTTTCCAGTTCTTTCAGAATAATCTCTAACTGAATAATTGCAATGGCTTTCTCCTGTCCCTGCTGACCCAAACTTGCCTTTAGCAGATTCATGGCAGATGCTTTTTGCGAGTCGCTCATTTCTCTGAGCATCAATCCGTTTCTGGCTTTAGGAACAAAATACCAGTTAGAGCGTTCGTCAGATTCATACGCATAATTAATCTTTTCGAGCTGAGATTTATCCAATAATTTCAGGAAGTCGGAAGCGGCATTTACAATAAGTTTATTACTTATAGCATTTTGTGCGAACGCACCAATGCAATAAACCAAAGCTAAACACAGGGTAAGCAGAGTTTTCATAGTAAATACGTGAGAGGTTGAATATTATTACCAAGTAAATTCTATTTGTAACAAAAAACAAATTAATTTGTTGTGATTAATAAACACGCCCTCATGATAAGCATTAAAACAATAGGACTGTATATGGCTTCTTTACTTTTTGTCTTTGCAGGAATTTCACATTTCACGAAAGAAAGGTTCTTTATGAAGGCCATGCCGCCCTATATCCCCTACCCTCAGGCTATGGTAATGATTAGTGGTGTAGCAGAAATTGCACTGGGATTAGGCTTATTGTTTTCAATGACAAGAGTATATGCAGCCTGGGGATTAATCATATTATTGATAGCCGTTTTTCCGGCTAATATTTACATGGCCACATCAGGCAAGTTTCACCAGATTCCGGCAATTTTACTATGGTTGCGGCTGCCATTGCAATTTGTAATAATCTGGTGGGTGTATCAATATACGAAATAGGAGCTATTGTTTACTCAGCCATCATTTTCAGCAACACTCCGTTTGTCCAGCCGAAACCATCCTGGTTTGGATACTCCCCTCCGCCCGCTTCTGAATCCTGATCGTTGACATTGTATTTTTCTGTCATTTTTCCGGTTTCACTATAGACTTTCAGATTCAACTCGACCCATCTGGTTTTGATTTTCAGCGCTAATTCATCAAAGCCATAGTTTCTTAAACCCTTGTAAGCTATCCATTGCATAGGGGCCCAACCATTGGGCGCATCCCATTGCTGACCTGTAAATAGTAAAGTTGTTAAGAGTCCTCCCGATTTCAGAAATTTGTCTTCTATTAACTCTGCTACTTTCGCAGCTTGTTCTTGTGTAGCAATTGAGAAGAACAGCGGATAGACCGCTGCCAAGGTTTCATATTGTTTCTGACAACTCTGAACAAAATCATAATCAAAGTAGAAGCCTTTCTCCTCGTTCCAGCAATATTTTTGTATGGCCTCCCTTCGCTTCTGTGCCAGAGCCTTGAATTTTTTTGCACTTATATTACTTTTTTGTGAGGAATATATCTCAGCAAGTGTTTCTTCCAGATGTACCAATAAGCAGTTTAAATCAACAGGTATAATGTCAGTCGTATGAATACTATCAAATGCATCAGGGTCTTTGAACCATCTGCTGCTGAAATCCCAACCTGATTCTGCGGCGGCTCTCAGATGCCGGTAGAGTTCTTCCGGCTTTTGCTTGGAATGTTGTGCCAGTTCAAAATCTTCTTTATATGCTTCCGGGCGAGGTGCGCAATGGTTATCCCAATAACGGTTCAGTATTGAGCCATCAGGCATTTTTACTATTCTTTTTACTGCTTTCGTATCAGCTCTCAGCAATCGTTTTCCTTCTGTCCAGA
>CALRLS020000367.1:0-5933 GCA_943368815.1 Cyanobium sp. NIES-981 | reverse complement strand
AAGAACGACTCTGAAGTACCACGAACGGCATCAGTAGAACCAGCCAGGTATATAGGATTCACAGTCAATGAAGCATAGGCTTCGTCCCAGTTATGTTCTAACTGAGAGTATTTTTTACCTGATACAAGTGTGGTATTATCGCCATCCAGACCTTTGTTCAACAATACATTGCTGATATAATCAAGCTGATAAGCGCCAATCAGAGATTTTTGTACGATCTGCGCAATCTCAATTCCTTTAGCATCCAATAAATAGGTACCTGCTTTACCGGCTACTCCTTTAGAGGCAGTAACGGCAACAGATTTGCTGGCTTCTGCCATCTGAGTGAAAGCCGTTTCTAATCTTACACGCTCTACTTCTGCGTCAGTGGCTGATTTAGAAGAAGCAGTAAGGCTGCGTAATTGTACACCCGAGGCATTCAGCACAGAGCCCGAAATATTCAATGATGGCACATCAACAAATGGGTTTCCGGTGTTGGCATACATATTTTTCATTATTGTCGAATCCAGCGCTTTGTTATCTCTTACCGCACCACCCAGATAATAGTTTAAAGCCTGATAAATTCTGTAGCGGTTGTTACCTGATTTCAAGTCAACGGTAGAATCCCCGTTAGCTGCCACAAAAAGGCTCTTGTATGGGGTAGTAGGCGTTACTTTAGCATAATCAATTGGTGTGCGAAGCGGAGTGACCTCTTCGTCTTTACAAGAAGCAAGAGCCACCAGAATTACAGAAACAGCTAAGATTTGTGATTTACCAAAACGTTTAAACATGAGTGGAAAAGATTTAATTAAAGATTAGATTAGGCTGCAAATATATTGTATTTAGACTTAATCTAAATAAAAACTCCTTAATTAAATTTTTACCATTTATGTAAGTTACTGATAATGAACGTATTAAAAAATGACTCGCAAAAAAGGTGAAAGCAATATGTAAACAAGAATAGGATTATGAAAGTATTCTATATAAAAAATGCATTATCCTGATTTGCCCCGGTTAGGTTGATGATTTAACCGAAGCGGGATGTGGGAACCTTAAGAAATACCAGAACTACTCCACATCCTGAAACCAAATTAATCTGAATTATTCTCTTATTTAATTAAGTTTCGAAGATTTACCATGACTACAGCAAAATCGGATTCCTGAAAATACAATCATGCATTTACTGTATTTGCGAAATGTAAAATAATCGATAGAAAATAAAACGGAGTTAGAGATATTGACACAACAATATGAAGAACTGAGTCAGAATTATATTGATTTGGAAAGGTTGAATCTTTATTTAATTTCGCATCATTCTACAGCTATTGAAGGCAGTACATTAACTGCTCTGGAAACCGAAATATTTCTTGAAAAGGGATTAACAGCCAAAGGCAAACCACTGGAACATCATTTAATGGTGAAAGACCATTATGATTCATTGGGCTTTATCATTGAATCGGCGAAAGCAAAACGAAAGATTGATACTGAGTTTATCCGGAATATCAATGCGCATGTAATGAAAAGTACCGGGACAATTCATCATACCTCACCGGGTTCATTCGATGCTTCAAAAGGAGACTTGCGGCTTTTGAATGTAAGGGCCGGGCTTTCAGGCGAAAGCTATATGAACTATAGTAAAGTGCCTGCTCACCTGAAAAATATGTATGCAGATCTGAATACTAAAATAAATGAAGCGAAAACTATCGGAGAAATCAACGAGTTGGCTTTTCTAGCGCATTATCAATTAGTGACTATACATCCGTTTGTTGACGGAAACGGACGATCGTCAAGACTTCTGATGAACTACATACAATCCTATCACGGAGTGCCTATGACAATCGTTTTTGAAGAAGACAGACAACAATACATTGAAAGTCTGATTGAAACACGCAAAAAGGAAAACATTCAGCTGTTTCTGGATTTTATGGAAGGCCAGCATTTGAAATTTCTGAACGAAGAAATAAAGAAATTGCAAAGCATTGAAAAACCTAAAAAGGCCACAAAAAGAAATATCAGGCTGACTTTTTAGGGATATTATCATAAACCAATATTGGTGCACCTTCCTATCGCTCACATTCTCTGTTTCAACTGAAAAACATTGCCTTCAGGGTCTTCGCCATCACACATATAGAAATCATAACCTTCAAAAGTCTTTATCTCACGCATGGCAACACCCTTGTCGAGCAGGGTTTGTCTTAGTGCATGAATATCCTCGTTAATTTCAAAAACCAGTTTGGTATTGTTTTCAACCTTGAATGCTTCACTCATTGTCTTCAGATACTCATCACCGATTTTATGTAGCCCTATATTACAGGCCCCGGCCTGCAAAAGCAACCATTCAGACTGATAGTCTTCAATAATATCCAATTGCAAAATACCGACATAGAATTGCTTCAATGCCTCCACATCCCGCACGAAGATGATGATAGTATCGAGTTTTATTTGCATGGTCTATCTGATTGTTCTAAAATTGTTCTGTTTTATTCTTTTTACACTCGTTAATGTATTTCAGTGCATCCTGAGAAATAGCGTCCATCATTCATTTTTTAGTCTTCAGCAAAACTAAAAAATATTCCTCTCAATAAAACAGTTATTTATAGATTTGTTGAAAATTTCAGAGGTCTTCTATCGAGAAAATTCATAAGATTTAGCAGCCATAAAATTATCAATAATGGTATAAAATCGTTAAATTTGTATTGTAAAATCAACTTTAACTATGATTTTAACCACGAAGTTACACAAAGCGACCGACGCTCGGTTAAATTCACAGAGTTGCACTGAGTATACGTCACACAGGTTGAACCGTGAAACTCCATGCCTAACCTGGTGACCTCCGTGGTTAAACGGTTTGCACGATATAGTTAATTAATTTTGTACACCAACTTAACAATGAATAAAACGATAAAGACAATACGAAAAACTGAACCTGATTTGGTAGTGATAAGCAAACCACTTTCGGAAGCAGAAAAAAGAAATTATCAGCAATAATCAAAATAGCAGGCATCTGCAGGTAATTAACACCCAACCCCATGCTCTACAAAGCCCTGTTCCATCTCTCTTATGTCATTGTGTCTTTTGTGGCCGCAGCTATATTTGCCATGGCTATGTATACCTTTGAAATAGGAAAACTGACAATCAGTTTTTATAGCGCTTTTGCTTTGCTTGAAGGGCTACATATATTCTTTATCGTTCAGAAGCAATTCAGTGTAAAAAAGAGGGCTTTATTGCTCAATAATATCCATTTTATTGTACTCGTGCTGGTATCAGTTTTTGTTGTGTACTTCTATGCCAATATGAATTCTTGGAGGAATAATGGTGATAACAGCATCGAATTCCGAGCGTTTTCTTATTTCTTCGATAATATCTTTCTCATCAATCTCGGCATATTCATTGCCAATTTCTGGTTTTTGTGCCGCAACTTGTTGCTATGGAGCTTTAAAGCAAAAGAATAGAAGTATTAGCCGAAAAAGAATCATCCCGTTTTATGAATAGAATCTGGCTATCCATGAGGTACCGATAAAGAGAAACAGGAACCGTAAAATAAGATAATGATTGTTTTACGGCTATTTTCGTACACATTTACTTTGTCAATTTATCAATAAGGCATTCGTTGATTTTGCTGAGAACAATTGCCTTAGACACGCACCTGATTTAAAAATTTCAGATAGTTTTAACCTTATTCCCATACTTTCATTATGTCCGGAAACGTAGCGCTCGACATAGTCATCGGGCTTGTTTTTATCTACCTGTTGTATAGCCTTTACGCAACAGTACTCATGGAGTTAATCGCCTCTTTTCTGAGTCTACGGGCCCAGAATCTCCGGTATGCTCTCCGAAGGATGCTGACAGAAGAAACGACCTATAAAAATTCTCCAATCACTCGCTTCTTCGTACAATTACTTAGCACTTTCAGCCGTATTACGGGCGCTGCAATTAATCAGCAAAACCCCGACTTATTAGATAAGTTTTTCGAGCAACCTACCATTAAATACCTGTCAAGTGGTGGGCTTGGCAGTACGCCCTCTTATATCTCGGCTGAGAATTTCACAAAAGCGCTCATTGATACTATTAAAATTGATAATCTCGAAGCCGGGACACTCGTTGCCATCGAAAAAGGGTTAATAGAGTCAGAACTGTTAAAGCAAAAGCCAAATACTCAGAAGCACCTTCTCTCACTGCTAAGCGATGCAAATAATGACCTCGAAAAATTCAGGATTCTGGTTGAAAAATGGTATAACGATACAATGGAAAGAGCCACAGGCTGGTATAAACAAACTACCCAGAGCCTGCTGATTATCATAGGTTTTTTTCTGGCTTTTTCGTTCAATGTGGATACACTCTCTATTGTACAGAAACTTTCTAAAGATGATGAAGCCCGCAATAATCTGGTGAATCTGGCGGTGGAATTTTCTGAAAGAAATCGTTCTGTAAGCGCCACCCCCTTAACTAAGACTGATTCTGCTAATGCCAAAGAAGCCATAGAATCATTGAAGGCAACTAAGAAAGCATTGGAAGCTGACATCAAAAAATCGCAGGGCATTTTATCATCGGCCTGGAATATTCCTACTTCTCTGAAATATTATAAAAAGGAATTAGCGGCAGACGAAATTGAAGACGACCATGTTAAGATAGCCTATAATTTAAAAGGAATCGATTCTCTGGTGTTTTCATACATACCATCATCATTGGACACTGTGATATTCAAAGAAATCATTAATCCCGGGTGTTTTACACAGATAAAATCAGCAAAACCAGCTGAGATTCTCGGTGGCACTGTGGAGATCAGTAGTTTTGATTATAAATGGTCGTATTTCTGGAGTAATTTCTGGGGATATTTGCTCACAGTTCTGGCTCTTTCTTTAGGTGCGCCATTCTGGTTTGATTTATTGAATAAACTCGTTAAGCTAAGAAGTTCGAAAGCATTATCGGGCGATGAAACCGGAGGAAAAACAGCAACAATTGATAAAAATGCAACATTAACAAGAGCAGGATGAAAGGCATAGTTAACCGACCATTGAATTTACGTGAAAGCCCCGGTGTAAATGCACCTAAATTAGGTCATTTTGACGAGGGTGATAGTCTGGAGATTGAATCTCTTGTTTCAGGCGACCCGTTTGAAGATGATACAAACTGGTATCTTCTAAAAGATGGCACCTACGTCTGGGCAGGTGCGGTAGATATAAAAGCTGACCTGATTGATACAGCTGAGGAAGATAAAAATCAATGGATTATATCTTATAGACAAAATAAAAGGGATTTCAGACCCAATCTGGGCGCAGATAGACCCGCCGACAGGTTATTTTTCAGGTTCGTTAAACTTCCAGCCGAAAATGAGAGCATCAATTTTAATCCGGACATCAGTCCTGAGGCATTTGTTGATGGATTCATGAATTCGGTTCGTATGACCGCGCCTACACAGCAGCATGTATTTATCTATATACATGGCTATGACCCCAGTTTTTTTGCCACGCTTAAGATGGGTCTGTTTAATGATTTTGTACAGAATTATTTCTCCCGCCCGCAAAAGAAACTGGCAAAGGCTATATTTTTTATGTGGCCGGGCGAAGGAAAAGCACATCGCCGGGACGTGGATGACCGGAGCATAATAGCCGGAGAAAGATTTACCGAAAAAAACCTTTTCAGCATATTTACCCTTCTTTCAAAAGCGCTTAACGATGAAGGCAGGTCGCTCAACCTGATTGTACACTCTTTTGGGCATCAATTGCTCAATGGTATGCTTAATCCGCGTACAGGCAGAGAAAATATTCCGGATAAAACGATTTTCAAGAATGTGTTCCTGATGGCGCCCGATATTACACATCTGGTGGCACAAGACAATTTTGTAGATTTATCCAATTATTTTCAGGATTCCGACAACAGAAAGTCTTTTATTTATGACTTCAGGCTACTCAAAACTCTTGCTGCCAATGTGCATGTATTTCACGACGATTATG
>CALRLS020000366.1:0-5955 GCA_943368815.1 Cyanobium sp. NIES-981 | reverse complement strand
CATTTGCGTAGTCGAAGGCCGGGCCGGGAAGTGGATAAAGTGCGAACGCTGCCCAGTACCCCACTAATATAAGCACCAGTGCAACTATCTGTATGCGATGAGTAGCAAAGCCCAGCAGAAATAAGAACGGATAGCCCAGACCAATCTGTGTAAGGGTATCTTCAAAGGTAAAATTGGTTTGGTCTTTCCACTGTGAGCGCAGGAATATCCCCAGCAGAATTAATATTAAAGAACGCCATAAGGCATGGCGGAAGGTTTTCCAGAAACTACTTTCTTTGCTTAATCTACTTGCAATAGAGTAGGGCAGCACAACACCTACCAGAAATGAAAAAGATGGCTGAATGAGGTCGTGCAAGGCACAGCCTATCCATTCAACGTGGTCCTGATGATGTGCCAAAAATTGCCAGAACGAACTATCGGGTAAAGCTTCAGAAACTTTATGCAGACGAAAGACTTCGGCCATCATCAATAGCATAACAAAGCCACGATAGACATCAGCCGATGCCAGACGAGTTGGGGTGGTAGTGGTGGTCATATAATAGAGGTTGAGATAAGGGAGGTAAAAATAAAACTTTCTTTTTTTAAGTCAACCTACCAGGATGGTTTTATTATTACATATATCCCTCAACACCCAAGCCAAAGAGGGCAAAATCATATTTTACAGGGTCTGCAGGGTCAAGCTGTTTGAGATTCTGAGTTAGTTCAACAGCCGTTTGCCAGTCTGCTTTCGGGCGAGTAATTAAACCTAGTTTACGGGCTACCCGTTCTACGTGTACATCGCAGGGACAAACCAATTGTGCAGGTGAGATAGTATGCCAGATGCCAAAATCTACGCCCTTATCATCTTTCCTGACCATCCATCGCAAAAACATATTGATGCGCTTGCAGGAAGAATTTCTGGCTGGTGTAGCAATATGTTTTCTGGTGCGGGCCGGATAATCTTCTAAACTGAAGAATGCCTTCTGGAAATTCTCTAAAGCTGTTTTTGTATTGCCTGATTCAGTACTTAGGCCCTGAGTGAATGCTTCTTCCAGAGAATCATGACGGGCATAAAAATCCTTGAAGAACTCGATGAAATAAAGGGTGTCGGTAGTATTGAAAGTACGATGTTTGAAAGAGAGAAAACGTTTCAGGTCGGTGTCCTGATGATTTCTGATAAAATCATAGGGTGCGCCGTCCATCAATTGTATTAATTCATTGCATTTATTGATAATAGTTTTTCGCTGTCCCCAAGCCAGGGTGGCAGCTATAAATCCCATGATTTCTATCTCTTGTTTCAGTGTGAACTGATGCGGAATGCTGATAGGGTCGTTTGGAATAAAACCCGGCTGATTAAAGGTCTCGTATTTTTCGTTCAGCAGATTTAAAATATAGTCAGACATGGCAAATGTAAAACTACCCCGGTTTATCGGAGTCGCAGAGAGGAAACAGTGTGATTTACTTCTTTATTAACCTCAGAAAAAACACGCAAACCCTCGAAATTGCAGAAAAAACTGCTACAATAGCCGTAAACAAAAGCCCGAAAGCTGTAATAATAGGATACATAATGGCAAAGAATACTGTCCATATCTTATTTTTTGCTGTAGCTTCTATCGGTTTCGGCGTATTATCTTTTAACTGACCGGGATGCATGAAATTATATTGTGATTTGTGTACTTATATCTATCATTCTGAACCTTTTTAAACAGGTTCCTATAAAGCATAACTCAAAGAAGCACGAATTCGTTTATCTTTTGGCTGCAATTTTTCAAAAGCCTTTGGTGAAATCTTGATGATGACATCCCCTGAGCCTGAAAGTTTACCAATTACTTTTACCCAGACACTTTGTCCGTTAGCTTCATTGGCAATTTTAATGAGTGTTCCAACAGGAGCCGTACGGTGTAGTGCCAGATATTTATTGGTCGATGCACCTGCATCTATTACTTCTGCAATACCTTGTTCGCTATACTTCTTACCTGTTGGGGCATTTGGCACAGATGTTTGGGGCTTATTAGCCAAAGGTTTGGTTACAATAGTTGTGCTTGGTTTTGTCTTTTCAGCGTCTCCTGCCGGGCCTGAGGCTGTTTTTGGCTTACTAATAGCAGCTACCGGATTTACTACCGGCTTAGCCACTTCTTTTTTCTCTTCTTTAGCCGCTGTAGCTATCAGATTAGCCGGTTTTTCTACAAGCAATACCTGATTAATCTTTAGCAAATCAGTGCTTAATTTGTTCCACTCTCTCAACTGCCATACTTTTACATTGTATCTGGTAGCAACACTAAAGAGTTTATCGCCGGCTACAACCGTATGTATTTTAGGCTTAGCGGTTGTATTGTCAGCTATTGCACTTTTCAGACTATCTTCTTTTTTGTTATTATGCAGGGCATCTTTAGGAGTTGCTTCCGGAATATCAATTACTTCAATGCCATTTTCATCTATTACTCCTTTCGGTCGGGTGGTGTCTGGGGAGGGATGGGTTTCTGATACACGTGGGCGTGGGATACTTTTGCTTCTGGTGTTAAGTGGTATACTGATTACCTGGTCACTAGCCATAACAGCATCTTTCTTAAATTCCGGATTAGCCGCATAGAATTCTTTTTCTGTAGAATTATAGCGTTTCAGAATAGAATAGAGTGTTTCACCTGGTTCTATTTTATGTAGAACGAATAACTTACCGTTTTTTTTCTCAATCCCAACGGAATCAAGAGGGGTTGGAAGTGAATTACTGAATGATTCTGTCAGGTAAAGCACGAGAAAAGCCGTAGTAAAAAAGTATCTTAACATGGTAGTCAAGCGATTGGATTTAACGCAAATTTAATGATTCTGCGAGAGATTAACGCATATATTTTTTTTTTCGTGTAAATTCGCCCCGAATAAAACATTGTAACCTATGAAAATTCTTGGAATTATACCGGCAAGATTTGCATCAAGTCGTTTTCCGGGCAAGCCTTTGGTAGATATCAACGGTAAAAGTATGATTCAGCGTGTGTATGAGCAGGCATTGAAAGCTAAGAGTTTACAAAGAGTTGTGGTAGCCACAGACGATGCCAGGATACTAAATCATGTATTAGAATTTGGTGGCGATGCAGTGATGACCTCTGCTAGTCATCCGACGGGTACAGATCGATGTTTTGAGGCACTCGAAAAGGCAGGTGGGGTGTCGAAGTATGATTATGCCATTAATATACAGGGGGACGAGCCTTTTATTGACCCGGATATAATTGACCAGATAGCGGGTTTACTGGATTTTAAAACAGAGATTGCTACAGCAGTGAAAAAAATCAAGGACTATGAAACCTTGCATGACCCCAATGTAGTAAAGGCTGTTTTGACCATGCGCAAGCAATGTTTGTATTTCAGCCGCCAGGTAGTGCCATACGTACGCGGTTACGAACCTGATGAATGGCTTGACCACGCCGACTTCTACAAGCATATCGGCATTTATGCGTATCGCAGCGATGTATTGGAACAGATTTCACATATTCCGACATCTCCTTTAGAAAACACCGAGAAATTAGAACAATTACGCTGGCTGGGGTATGGTTATAAAATCTATGCTATCGTAACCAGTTATGAGAGTTTTGGTATTGATACCCAAGAAGATTTAGAGAAAATAAGCCGATGAAACGGATACTTAGGGTGTGTAGACAGAATTACTATACACCCTAAGTTTCCCGTTAAATCATTTCTTCAATAAGGCACAAACCCATGCACCAACTGCACAGACCCCTAAGCCAAGTGATTCTCTGCCCAATTCAATATTGATGGTTTTCATGCCCATTTCATTGAGCATTACGCCTTCCCATGCAGGTGGAAACTGATTGATAGCCCACATCAGATATAGTAACCCAATGGTAAAATAAATGATGGATTCGCCTTTACCTTGTAATTTATGGTAACATAAAAAAACAGGAATCAGGTATGTAGGAATCCAGACATAAGGGTCCGGGTCATTATACTGTACAATAGCAGCATAAACAAAAAAGGCCATAAAAAGCCAGAGGATAATTTTTTTGACCATTGGTAGAAAATTTTATTGTCAGGATTGATTTATCAAAGCAACCTAAAAAAACATTCTGTGTCAAGTTAAAAATTTTATTGCTTTTTGTTCAGTAGATGCTTTATAGCAAAACAGATGTTGTAACTGGTGGTAATTATATATAGATAATTGTTCTAAAATATTTTTTAATGGTAAATTTTATAAAGCAACTCTATAAGTCATCAAATGCAAATAAAAAAAAGACCGATAGTATGTAAATACAATCGGTCTTTCAGAAAAAACTCAGATTTTACTCTACTCAAGTAATTTAATGGCCTTAGTTTTTAAAGGTACATTTTCAGAATACAAAGCTGCTATAACTCCAACATGTGGTAAATCTTTAGTAGAAATTTCAAGAGATCCCTGTGGCTGGGTCAAACTGATTTTTTTCAGCACCTGGTCTGCTTTAGGGTGAAAGAGAATAATTTCTCCTGATGTTTTTCCTGCAGGCAAGGCATATTTCAATGTGAAGGAAGCGCTTGATTTAGCAAAAGCATCTTCCTGCAAAGAAACTTCCTGCACAGGAGCCACTGAACTTATTTTTTGCTGTTCGGGTGTTCGTCCGTTTTGGTCAATACTTTGGCAAAAGGCAGACAAGCTCAGGAAAGACAGAATGATAATTGTATATGTAGTCTTCATTTTTTTGATTTATTTTTTGTCAGCTTTTTTTGGTTGTTCATCTTTGTTCAAAATAGCTTCTTTAGTTAAGAGTGCCTCCACCTTTTCTAAACGGGTGCTTAGTGTTTCATATCTGGCAAGTTGGGTTTTTAAGTCGTCAATTTCTGACTTCTGCCGTTCATTAACTGTTATTTGCTCCTTTAAGCTTTGTAATAAAATAGGAATCAGCCCTACATAATTAACCGTTTTGAAACTCTCCTTTTTACCAGGAAGCGTGGTTGGATTCACAAATGCCGGTAAAATTTTTTCTACCTCCTGCGCTATAAGACCATATTGTAAATCCTTAGAGAAGCCTAATTCCGGATACTGGTCAGTCTTATAATAGAATGTCTTAGGACTTAATTCACTAATAACCTTAGACATATCCGTCATATTGACTACATTTCTTTTAAGCTTTATGTCAGAGGGTGTAATTATAGAGCCTGGCATAATTGGACCTAATGCATAAATAGTGTCTTTAAAAAAAGAATTACCTTCTACATGTAGTTTGGCAACTGGGTCGGCAGTACCAATACCCACTTTCCCCAAGGCACTAATGTCAATACTACTTGTAGGTGCCCCGGGTCTGATCCGGAAAGGTAAGCGGCTACTACTTGTCAGGTCTCTTACAAAGAAATTAACTTCATTTCCTCCCATATCCCAGGTTTGGGCGGTATAACCACCTGAATTATTTTGTTCCAGTCTTATTGCCGGAGTATCGGTTGTATTAATGTGTAAATCTAATACGGGTGTGGCGGTGCGTAAACCGATTTTACCGGTTGAGGCCATAAAGAAACTGCTTGTAGGAGCTCCTGCTATAATTTTAAACGGAGTCTTCGCTCCGGTTACGTCATTGATAGCGAAAGAATTAGTTCCACCACTCGGACTCTCATTGGCTTCAATCTCCCAATCATTAGCAGCAAAACCGGAAGACGCACTGGTATCGTCAAAGCCTATCCTTGTATTATTCTCCTTCATCCGGATAGTAGTAAATCCGAAGCTTTCATTGTTTATACAATCAAGACCTACACATTCGCTGCCTTGCACTATTAAATCGTCAGCAATTACCTGGTCTGCAACACTGCGTTCTTTCAATTCGATCTTCTGACCTAATTGGTCTTTCAGAAATTGTTCAGGGCTTTTGCGTTGTGTATAGACTTTTGGCACAACATATCCTGAGGTAGTCTTCGGTGTCTTTTTACTTTTCTTTATTTGTTGGGGGAAGGCTTCGTAGAATACCAAAAGGCAGAAGAAGAAAGCAAACCGTGAGAGGATTGTAG
>CALRLS020000365.1:0-5981 GCA_943368815.1 Cyanobium sp. NIES-981 | reverse complement strand
CTTTTGGATGAGAAGTTGAGAAACGCACACGTAAATCCGGATTAATTAAGGCTACCATTTCGAGTAAATCAGCAAAAGTGGTAGTGTTTAACTCTCCGTTTACACCCTTCCATTTATAAGAGTCTACATTTTGACCTAAAAGTGTAACCTCTCTGTAACCCTGCTCAAAAAGCTCGGTAGCTTCTTTTACGATTGAGAAGGGGTCACGGCTTCTTTCACGACCACGGGTATATGGTACCACACAAAAACTACACATATTATCACAACCACGCATAATACTGATAAAAGCAGTAATGCCGTTTGAATCCAGACGGATGGGTGTAATATCTGCATAGGTTTCCTCTCTCGACAAAAATACATTTATTGCTTTCTGTCCGTCTTCTACCTCATTCAGAAGGTTTGGCAAATCACGGTAGGCATCAGGGCCTACTACCATATCTACAATTTTCTCTTCTTCCAAAAATTTAGTTTTCAATCGCTCTGCCATACAGCCCAACACACCGATTTTTACATTCTGGCGTTTTTTCTTCATCGGTACCAGATGTTGCAGGCGGTTTCTTACTTTTTGCTCAGCGTTTTCACGGATAGCACAAGTATTCAGCAAAATCAATTCAGCTTCTTCAATCTTCGAAGTAGTGGCAAATCCATTTTCTCTTAAAATAGATGCCACGATTTCGCTATCTGCAAAGTTCATCTGGCAGCCATAGCTCTCTATATATAGCTTTCGTTTGCTATTGCTTTCTTCATCCACACTCACACGTGCTACATCTAAATCCTTCTTGTCTTCTTCTTTCAGAATTTCTAATCTGCTTGTTACTAAACTCATGATTGCTAAAATGATTTATCAAACACAACCCTATTGGTAAAAATAAAGTTCTAATCTCACCAAGGGACTAAATAAATTAAGACACAAAATTACGATAATACTGACAGAATGTCAGAAAAAACTCAATTAATTATTCTTAAAAGGCTGAGTTCTCTCTTTCTACACTATCTATTTTCAATAATCCTTTGTAATTTGCCACACATTCAACCTTAAAACTATTGCCCTTATGCCTTTGCTCATTACTATTATTGGGCTTATCGTTCTTATATTGCTCATATCCTATTTCAAACTCCATGCATTTCTTTCTTTTTTAGTAGTTACCCTCGGTGTTGGCTTAGCACTTCAGATGCCGCCAGCCAAAATCTTAACCGCTGTCCAACAAGGCATTGGTGGCACACTTGGATCAATAGTTTCAATCATTGCCCTGGGTGCTATGTTGGGCAAACTGGTGGCACAAAGTGGTGCTGCACAACGAATATCCACCAAAATGATGGATATTATAGGTACAGGCTATGTTCGCTGGGCATTTATGATAACAGGTTTTATCGTTGGCTTACCACTCTTCTATTCGGTTGGTTTCATGCTTTTAGCACCCTTAGTAATTACTGTTTCTTATAGGTATAAATTACCTGCGGTTTATATCGGTATTCCGATGTTAGCCTCTCTTTCTGTTACCCAGGGTTATTTACCACCTCACCCTGCCCCCTTGGCCATTGTGAAACAGTTTGATGTAGATATGGGGCTTACACTTTTTTACGGTATCATAGTAGCTATTCCTGCTATCCTGATTTCCGGTGCCTTATTCGGAAGTACATTAAAAAAATACCTGACCTTACCCAATAAAGCCTTTATTGCTCCTGAACTAAAGGAAGACCAGATGCCTTCGGCTTTTATGAGTTTTCTTACAGTATTATTACCTATTCTGTTAATCAGTATATCAACAATCATTCTGCCTTATTTCCCCAAAGAATCTTTGATGTTTCAAGTCCTGACTTTTGTCGGAGACCCTATCGTAAGTATGTTTATTTCGGTAATATTTGCGATATACTCTCTGGGTATCAGGCAAAACAAAACTATGGGTGAGGTATCTACTTTATTAGGAGATTCTATAAAAGAAGTGGCTATGTTATTCTTAATTTTTGGTGGAGCCGGTGCTTTAAAACAGGTGCTGACAGACGGAGGTGTTAATCAATCGATTGCTAACATGATGCAGGCTTCTTCTGCTCATCCATTAATATTAGCCTGGGGAATGGCCGCTATCATTAGGGTAGCTGTTGGTTCATCTACTGTTTCGGGTATTACTACTGCAGGATTTGTAGCTCCTTTATTGGCATCCACTCATACCGAACCACATCTGATGGTTCTTAGCATTGGTGCCGGAAGTATGATGTTTTCTCATGTAAATGATTCAGGTTTCTGGCTTTTCAGAGAGTATTTTCAGCTATCCATGACTGAAACACTAAAAACATGGTCTATTATGGAAACCCTTGTATCCGTATCGGGTCTTGGAGGTGTAATGGTGCTTAATGCGATTATCGGATAAATAGCTACTTAGAAAGGATAACCAATGGCAAAGTGAAAAACGGGATAATAATCATTATTCCTGCCGAATCTGGTTTTATCCAAAACAAATCTATCTCCTTCATCTCTTGATGGGTCGATTACTTTTACTCCCCAGTCAAAACGGGCGATGAAATAATCCAGATCTAAGCGAATACCTGCACCTGTACCTACGGCAAATTCTTTATAGAACCGTCCCCAATCAAAATTGGCCTCGTTGTATTTAGAGCTAATCTGATACCATTTCCAAACGTTTCCGGCATCGACAAAAAAGCCTGCATTCCAGTTTCCGATAAACCGGAACATATACTTGCGGTATTCTATACTTCCCTCTAATAAAATATCACCCGGCTGTTGGAAAAAGCGGTTGCCAACCGTTACCCCCTGCGCTGAACCAGGACCCAAAGAACGTGGTCGCCATGCTCTGATACTATTTGGGCCACCGATAAAAAAGTTCTTTTCAAACGGTAATGCCTGATTATCACCATAAGGGTGTGCCAATCCCACATTCACCCTGTAGGCCCACGAATCCCGTGCATTAATCGGAAAATACTTCCTGAAATCAACATTGACTTTTATAAATCTGAAATAGGCCCGCTGATTTGCAGTATCGAGAGGAAATAATTGATCTATAAATTTAATTTTACTTTTATCCGGGAAAAAATTAAGGGTGGTTCCTCCCGATTCCACAAAAATGCGCAGGTACTTTGCCCTGATATTTTTGCCCTGCTCCTGATTATTAAAAACATAAGTCCCATTAATACTCGAAACAAACTGAGGGTCAAACAATACTTTTAAGTTATTTCCTCGTTCAGCCTCAGAAGTCAGTATCGAATCAAAAGCAAAGCTTTTATACGGAGTATTAATCAGGTTAATATCGAAAGGTGAAATCTGAATAGTTTCGTACTTTGATTTTAACCAGGAGTAATTACCAGTCAATCTGAAAACCTGTCTGCGATACAGCTGCTGTGCTGAATTATTATAACTCAATGCCACCTGTGTACGAGGGCTTTTCAGGCTCAGCATATTGGCGAACTTACTGAAGAAAATAATTTTAGGGAAGTTGAAAGCCAAATTTGCTCCCAATTCACGGCTTCGCTGAACAGTAGTATCCAATCCGGGTTGCCCCTCTAAATTAGCTCTTAGGCCCAGCTCTGTGGTTTCTAATACGCTAAGAAGATTTCTTGCCCTTAATGACACATTGGCTCCTCCACCCAGAATACCATTAATGTTATTCACATCAAAATTATAAGCAGCTGTATACTTAGGATTGGTAGGTGCGATAATATCTGTACGAAGGCGGTTATCAGGCAATTGTGTAAATCTTATGTTTGCAAAAGCAAACTGGTCCAGCCCGTACAATTGCCTATTAGTTTCATTCACTAATGAAATTCTGAAAAGTTGGTTCGGACGAATAAGTATTTTTTTATCCAACAATCTCGCCGGGAATCTTTTGCCTATAAAAGTATAGTTAATACCATTATAAGTTGTCTTAGTGGTATCTCCGCCAAGGCTCGGGTCATTTGATGGGTCGGCAGATATAAAATTTATTGAATCAAAATAAAATTGTTCATGGTGATTCCGCGCTATCGGGTTGCGAATCAGCATCTTAACATTGACTTTGTAATTACGCTTGGTATAGTCAGTCGTGTCAATCTCGGTCGAAATATAGTTTTTAGCGATAAAATTATAATATCCCTCATCTTTCAAAAGCAATTCTATCCGGCCTTTTTCTAAGGTGATATTATTCATATCCACGAGCTCTCCCTGCTTTATTATTCGTGAAGACATTGTAACTCTTAGAATACTATCAATCCTTGCATCCTCAATATCGTAAGTGATACTATCCATATAATACGCGTTCTTTTCATCTATCAGATAAGCGAGTTTTATACCACGTTTATTGCTGACTGAGTCAATCTGATAAATGACTGTATTATCAAAATAGCCTTTATTATAGATATACTTCTGGATAGTTTCAGAGGTGCGCTTAATAGCTGCTTCAGTAATTTTTGCAGGTGGCTCTCCCACATTTTTCATCCACCAGTTTTCTCTGGAATCTATTCTATCATTATAAATATTTACCTTTCGTTGGTACCTTGCTCTCTTTTTTTCTACTTCTGCATTAAAATTAAGAGGATCAGGCAAAGCGTTGAGTTTAGCCATCCACTTATCACGTCTTTTCCCTATTTTGGCTGTATCGTAAAAAACTTTCCCAAAATTATACAAGCCCACATAAGGAGTAACTGGAAGGTTAAACGGACGGCGGTTAGGCTTTTGTGTGGGTGGAATAAGGTATTCTAATTCCTCAGTTGAAATTTGTTTATTACCTTTGAAGGCCAGACTATGCAAACGATATTCGTCGCGTTCTAACTGAACCTTTCGTGAACATGAAACGAAGAGCAAAAAGAGAATTGGCAGGTACTTAATTTTATCACTCAAGACATTCGTTTGTGCTTTTCGGGTTCCGGTATGTCTTGATGATAAATAAGAAAAAAGCATAAATTAAAATTGATATGTTTTCTAAGCAACAACAAAAATACGTCCAATCCTTGCAAATAAAAAAATATCGGCAAGAACACCTAGCTTTTTTAGTAGAAGGCGCTAAAAGTGTTCTTGAATTGATGGATTCTGAATTCGAAATTGAGTTGTTGCTATGTACGTCTAAATTCTTTGATGAAAACGAAAAAAAACTAAAAAAAATATCCATTGAGCAAATTTCTCAGACCGAATTAGAGAAAATCAGCACTCTCCAAAGTAATGATTCAGCGGTAGCAGTGGTAAAAATGAAACCCAATACTCATTTACAGGCTACCGAAAAAGAATTTGTATTAGTTTTGGATGACATTCGTGATCCCGGCAATTTAGGTACTATTTTGCGGATTGCCGATTGGTATGGCATAAAAAAAGTAATCTGCTCTGATACAACCGTTGACTTTTATAATCCAAAGGTAATAGCCGCATCTATGGGCTCATTTACAAGAATTCAGGCCTTTTATACCAGTCTGAAAGATTACTTTGAAGAGATTTCGATTAAGAAAACTCCTGTTATCGGCACTTTTCTTAACCATGATAACCTGCACCAATTCAGTTTTCCTGAGGCAGGCTACATTGTTTTAGGCAATGAATCAAATGGTATCGGTGAGACTGTAGAAAAATTTGTTACAAACAAAGTAACTATTCCACGATTCGGACATGCCGAGTCACTAAATGTAGGCATTGCCACAGCTATTGTTTTAGATAATTTAATGAGAAGAAAATAATATGAGCAAAGCGTATTTTGAAGAAGTATCTTTTGAAAAGGTTGATTTTAGCACTAGCCCATTAGCAAAAGGCGAATATGAAAACTGTACTTTCATCAATTGCAATTTTGCCGATTTGCACATATCGGGTTTTACTTTTTCTGAATGTGAGTTCCGGAACTGCAATTTGAGTACTACTACACTTGCTGGTACATTTCTAAAAGATATTCAATTCAAGGATTGTAAGCTTTTAGGTATTCATTTCGACCAATGTAGTCCTTTTTTATTTCAGGTCAGTTTTGAAAATTGTCTGCTGAACCTTTCTTCCTTTTATAAAAGAAGTTTAAAGAAGA
>CALRLS020000364.1:0-5987 GCA_943368815.1 Cyanobium sp. NIES-981 | reverse complement strand
GGAGTAGGTTTTGGTCAGGCTGTCGCTATTAGTGGGGGTTCAATCATTGCTTCAAGTTTTGATGATTCGAATGGAGAAGGAGAGGCATTTATCTACGAAAGAAACGTAACAGGAAACTGGTTATTTAAGACAAAACTGGTTTCTTATGATTTAACAGATAATGCAGCCTATGGCTATACGGTGGATATTAATGATAATATGGCAGTAGTAGGCGCTTATGCAAATGATTTCGGAAAAGGAGCAGCTGTTGTTTTTGAAAAAAATGCTGCGGGTGACTGGGTACAGAAAAGTGTACTTATACCGGCAAACGTTCAGTTAGGCGACCAATTCGGTACTACGGTAGGCATTAGTAAAACCACAATTTTGTCCACTGAATTGTTTGACCCTCTCACACCTTCTTTGAATTTTCTTAAAGGTGCTGCTTACTTCTATGGCTTAAGTACCTATCCTGCTGCAACTGTCGATACCGTTGCACAGGCTGCTGCGGTTTGTTCAGGCCAGAAGGCCACCTTTAATCTGACAGGCCTGCTAAGCACTGATGCCTATACCATTACTTATAAAATAGATGAAGGTGGAACACTGAAAACAGTTATAATTACACCCGATGCAGAAGGTAAGGCTTCGTTTACTGAAACATTATTGTGGGAAAATAATACCAAAAGTATTTTTATAACCAAAGTGAAAAACAATGTGACTGCGTGTGAAACAGTCCTTGATGTATCGACAGAGATAATTGTCAAAGCACCTACGTTAATTACAGCAAACCCGACAAGAGAAACTGTATGTGTAGGTGAAACTATAGTATTTATGGCCGAGGCTACAGGTGCAGGAATACTTAATTTTCAATGGCAACGCCTGGCACCTGGCAGCAGTGCTTTTAATACTCCATTAGGGAATGAGTTTGCTGATGTTTCGGTATTGACACTGGCAAATCGTACATTGGCAGATAATGGTGCAAAATATAGAGTGAAAGTAACCGGAGAATGTGGGGTGGCAACATCTACAGAAGCATTGTTGACAGTATTAGCTAAAGCATCAGTGGTTATGACGGCAGGCCCAGCCGTCTGCTCCGGCTCACCCGGGACAGTCACTTTTGCCGGAACACCATTTGCCCATGTGTACTATGAGTCAAATGGATACACTACTTCGACCTTATTAGATGCAGAAGGACATGCAACAATAACAACAAATCCCCTCACGGCAGAAACTACATTTAATTTAGTAAGCATTGATGTAGAAGGAAATTGCTCTAAATCACTTACCGGCAGTGCTGTTATTGGAATACTTCCTTCCGGTTCAATTATCCTTCCTCCGGTAGTATTAACCAGTCCGGACGATAATGTGGCTACCAGTATCATACAGACCCGAACAGCACAATCGTTGATGGTGTCAAATAAAATCAGCTCGGGTGGAAAAGCAAGCCATACAGGGAATAAATATATAATACTCGGTGAGGGTTTTGAATCTGCGCAGGGTAGTGTATATGTGGCCGGAATAGCGCCTGCTTGTCCGTAAGGATTTTACTGGAATATTTTCATTAAAACACCTCTCTTTTATCCGAAGGAGAGGTGTTCTCATTCTAAACCGCCTTTCTATCAATACTATTGCATTAATTCCATCGCAATCATGTATATTTTCTTGCTAATTAAATCGTTTTCTCTAATCTTTGTAAAAGGCCTTTTTAACCCTTACTTCACTTCTCAAAACATTATAATTCCTATGAAAATACCTAAACTCCCGGCTCTGATTTTTTTCTTCTTATGCTACTTTATCAGCTATGCTCAGGCACAGGTAATTAGCTCGCCCGAAATCGATAATCTTGTTGAACGAACCCTTAAAACCTTTGATGTTCCGGGTATTGCTGTGGCAGTTGTGAAGGATGGTAAGGTGATACATGCCAAAGGCTATGGGGTACGGTCGTTGAATACCAAACAAAAAGTCGACGAAAATACCTTGTTCGGCATTGCTTCCAATAGCAAGGCCTTCACAGCAGCAGCTCTGGGAATGCTGATTGATGAAAAGAAATTGAAATGGGATGATAAAGTGCGTGATTTTATACCGGAATTTAAAATGTACGACCCATTCGTTACAGAAGAATTTACTATTAAAGATTTGCTTACACACCGCAGCGGTCTGGGTCTGGGAGCAGGTGACCTGATGTTCTGGCCTGATTCAAACACTTTTACCAAGCAGGATATTATTCATAACCTGCGTTACCTGAAACCAGTATCGAGTTTCCGTACCAAATATGATTATGACAACCTGCTATATATTGTGGCCGGAGAAGTAGTAAAAAGAGCTTCTGGAATGGAATGGGAAGATTTTATTGAACAACGAATCCTGCAACCGCTGGAAATGACACAAACGGCAGCATCTTTCCGCCGCCTGAAGAACAGATCGAATGTAATAGACCCTCATGCCCCAGTTGACGGCCCGATTAAGGTTATTCGCAGAGACTGGAGTGAGGTTGCCAATGCTGCCGGGGGACTTTATAGCAATATTACCGACATGAGTAAATGGGTAATCATGCAGATGGATAATGGTAAATATGGCAATGGAAAACAATTGTTCAGCGAAAATGTACACGATGAAATGTGGACACCGCAGACCATTCTTCCCGTGCGGGGTACTAACTCATACAATACACATTTTGCCAGTTATGGTTTAGGTTGGGGTTTAAGCGATGTGAAAGGCTATAAACAGGCAAGCCATACGGGTGGTCTGGCTGGTATCGTAACACAGGTAACCCTGATACCTGAATTGAAACTGGGTATTATCGTGTTCACGAACCAACAGCAGGGAGCCGCTTTTACTTCTATTACAAACACTATTAAAGACAGCTATTTAGGTGTAAAGGGCATTGACAGAGTAAAAGAAAACAGTGACAGAGTAATACAAGGCTTTGCCAACGCCAAAAAAATAACGGACGGAATCTGGAAAGATATTGAAGCCCAGCAAAAAAATGCCATTAAACCTGATAACAGCCTGTTTACAGGTACATACCATGATAAATGGTTCGGAGATGTTGAAATAGGCATGAAAAACGGCAAATTGTGGTTTACCTCTAAACGCTCTTTCCTGCTGAATGGCGAGATGTTTCCCTACAAAGGCAATACCTATATTGTGAAATGGGTCGACCGCAGTCTTGATGCCGATGCCTATGTGATGTTTGATTTAGACGATCAGGGCAAAGGTTCAGGATTTAAGATGAAAGCAATCTCGCCCCTCACCGATTTCAGTTTCGATTTTCAGGATTTAGATTTTTCGAGATAGGATGGTAATACATAAATAAGGGTAGGAGTTCAAAATTTTGAACCCGGACTGGGTGTCCCCGACACGTATTCTGTCATTTCCAATAACACACTCACAACATGACCACACTTGAACCAATATTTATCACAGACTTATTTTATAAAATAGACGACAAATTAATAGAGGTATTGGCTTCTTTATCGGATGAAGATTGGAATAAACAATCCATTGCGCCACGCTGGAAAGTGAAAGATATTGCAGTGCATCTGCTCGATGGAAATATCCGCACGCTCTCAATGGCGCGTGATGGCTATTTTGGTGTGCAGCCGGATAGCATTAATTCCCATCAGGATTTATTGAATTACCTGAACAAACTCAATGCTGACTGGGTACATGCGCTTAAAAGAATGAGTCCAAAGGTTTTAATTGAGTTATTGGCTATAACGGGCAAACAATATTGTGATTATATCGGTCAGTTAGACCCATTCAGTAAGGCGATATTTTCAGTGGGCTGGGCGGGTGAAGAAGAATCAAAAACGTGGTTTCATGTGGCCCGGGAGTATACCGAAAAATGGCATCATCAGCAACAAATCAGATTTGCAGTGGGCAAAGAGGCAGAACTCTATACCAAAGAGTTTTACTGGCCGCATCTCGAAACTTCTATGCGGGCCTTGCCTCATCATTACAGAGATGTGTCAGGCAATGAAGGAGAGATGATTCAGTTTGACATCACCGGAGAGGGTGGAGGAACATGGAATCTCTATCGTGAAAACAGCCTATGGATTCTGGTGAAAGAAAGTAGTGATAATCCTACGTGCAAAGTAACAATTGATGGCGCAATTGCCTGGCGATTATTCACTAAAGGGATTTCAAAACAGGAAGCCCGGAACTATGTGCGCATTGAAGGAAATCAGGAAACAGGCGAGAAAATATTTGATATGCTGGCTGTAATGGCGTGATGATGATGGTCTTCATTATCATCCCTTAAGCCCCTTTAATCGCTTCTTAAAGTGGATTAATCTCAATATTTTGGATAGAAGTCTATGAATATTTATCTTTAAACTTCTCAAAGCATTTTATTACGCAAACAAACTAAACATCTCCTCATGAAAAAATTACTACCTGTAATTGTCCTCTTCTGTATTTCTCTTGGCCTTAGTGCTCAGGACGAGAAAGTAGACCTCGAAATGGTCAAAAAAATCCGTCAGGAAGGCCTGAATAATTCAAAAGTAATGGATATTGCTTTCAATTTAACAGATGCAAATGGTCCAAGATTACAAGGCTCGCCGGGTTTTATGCGTGCCGCCAACTATTCAAAAAATAAACTGAACGAGTGGGGATTGGCAGATGCCAAACTGGAAGCATGGGGCGAATTCGGTAAAGGCTGGGAACTGCAAAAAAGCTATCTTGCCATGACAGCCCCTTATTACAGACCTTTGATAGCCTACCCAAAAACATGGACAGCCGGAACCAAAGGTAAATTGAAGCAAGCCGAAATCTTATTGATTGACGAAACGGATACTACTGCCCTTGAAAATTATAAAGGCAAGCTGAAAGACAAGATTATATTATTATACAAAAACGATAAGATTACCCCATCGTTCAAAGCTGATGCAAGCCGTTATACTGATGAAGAGTTGGAGAAAATGGCCGCTGATGGTCCGGCAGCTGCTCGTCCGCAGGCAGATACTGCATTCAGGTCTATGATGGCTGCTATGCGCAGAAGCACGCTGCTTTCAACCAAAACCAAAGAAATGGCCAAGAAAGAAGGCGCTATCGGATTATTGAGCATGAGCAACAGAGGCAAAGACGGAACTTTGTTTGTATCAGGCGGTGGTTCTTATAAAGCAACTGACCCTGAGAACTTGTTGGATATAATGGTAGCGGCTGAAGATTATCTATCGCTTTGCAGATTAGCAAAATCGGGTATTACAGTGAAAATGGAAATTGATGTAAAGACTAAATTCTTTACTGATGATTTGAAAGGATACAATGTTCTGGCTGAAATTCCGGGCACAGACCCTAAATTGAAAAGTGAAGTGGTAATGCTGGGCGCTCACCTTGATTCATGGCAAAGCGCTACCGGTGCTACTGACAACGCGGCCGGTTCTGCGGTAATGTTGGAAGCAATAAGAATCCTGAAAACTGTAAATGCACAACCACGCAGAACAATCCGCATTGCTTTATGGAGTGCTGAAGAGCAAGGGCTGCATGGTTCAAGAAACTATGTGAAAAATCACCTGACAGACCCTAATACCAAAAAGAGCAATGCCGAAGGTGATAATGTAGCGGCTTATTTCAATGTAGATAACGGAACAGGAAAAATAAGAGGTATTTATTTACAGGGAAATGATGCCTGTCGTCCGATATTCACGAAATGGTTTGAGCCTTTCCATGATTTAGGCGCTAAGACCGTCACTATCAGAAATACGGGTGGTACTGACCACTTAGCCTTTGTTGGTGTGGGTATTCCGGGCTTCCAGTTTATTCAGGACGAAATTGAATACAGTTCTCGTACACACCATACCAATATGGATTCTTACGACCACCTGCAACCGGATGATTTGAAACAGGCAGCAACTATCGTCGCCTCGTTTGTATACAACGCAGCTATGCGTGATGAGAAATTGCCTAGGAAGAAATAATTTGGATAGGTTTAAAAAACGAATCCCTGCTGATAGTTTATCAGCAGGGATTCGTTTTTTAGCTAATCAAAAAAGTATTTAAAAGATACT
>CALRLS020000363.1:0-5988 GCA_943368815.1 Cyanobium sp. NIES-981 | reverse complement strand
ATATTCTTCTGCACATAGTCAAAGCCTTTTTTGTATCGGGCAAAATCAATCGGAAATTTCTCTAATATTACTTCCCTATTCTCAGATTCGTCATTATCTGTTTCAATGGCCAGGTTCGTTTTCCCGTTTATCCAGAATTTCAACTCCTTAGTATCAATCCTTTCCAGCGGTTCAAGCACACAATTCTCTCCCTGAAAGTCGATAATAAATAAAAAAGGTATGCTTTCAGACGAAAAGAAATTAAATTTTGAGATTGCACTCTGTCTATTGATTTTCACTTTTAAAAGCGTTATTATAACATTTAGACGATAATCACTACAAAAGTATTAATAGTTTTGTTTATTAAGGCAAAAATACCAATTTCGCAATATCATTAACCAAACATCACAAACCTACCCATGAAAAAAATTCTTCTCAATTTTTTCATTTTATTCATCAGCATTCAAGCTTTTTCACAAGTTACCTTCCCCCGGAATGGTGTTTATGATGAACGTCCGGCGCAGTATGCTTTTAAAAACGCAACCATCGTGGTTGATGCACAGACCGTACTTGATAACGCAATGATTTATATCAAGAATGGCGTAATTGAGTCAGTTGGTAAAGACCTGAAAGTTCCTAACGGAACAGTAGTTTATGACCTCAAAGGTAAAAGAATTTATCCTGGTCTGATTGATATTTATTCAGATTACGGAATGCCCGAAATCGTTCGTCCGCAAGGTGGCCGTGGTGGTTTTGGTGGTGCTTCTCAAATGGAAAGCAATAAAAAAGGCGCTTACGACTGGAATCAGGCAATAAAACCTGAAGTAGAAGCCGCTAAAGAATTCAAGGCTAATGCACAAAAAGCCGAAGAAATGAGAAAAATCGGTTTTGGTGCAGCCGGAGTTCATATTGCTGACGGTATTGTGCGTGGTTCAGGTGCCCTGGTTGCACTGGGTGATGGCAAAGAACATGAATTGCTGATTAAAGAAAAATCTTCTGCTCATTATTCTTTAAGCAAAGGTACTTCTACGCAAACTTATCCGGTTTCGATGATGGGTTCGGTTGCTTTGCTTCGTCAGACTTATTACGATGCCGAATGGTATAAAAAAGGCGGTAATAAAGAAGAAAGAAACCTTTCGCTGGAAGCATTCAATGAATTGCAAGGCTTGCCACAGGTCTATGAGGCCACTGATAAATTAGCGATTCTTAGAGGTGATAAAATCGGAAATGAATTTAATGTTAATTATATTTTCAAGGGAACAGGCGATGAATATCAACGCATTGACGAAATCAAGGCTTTGAATGTCTCATTGGTTTTACCTTTGAATTTCCCGACGGCTTTTGATGTAGAAGACCCGTTTGATGCCGCTCAGGTTTCGTTAACTGAAATGAAACACTGGGAAATGGCTCCTTTCAATGCAGGTTACCTAGCCAAAGCGGGTATTAACTTTGCCCTGACAACCAATGCGCTAAGAAACAAGACCGAGTTCTGGACAAACCTTAGAAAAGCCATTGAAAATGGTTTACCTGAAAGCAAAGCTCTTGAAGCCTTAACAAGCACACCTGCCAAATTATTGAAAGTTGATAATATATTAGGCAGCCTTAAAAAAGGCATGATAGCCAATTTCATTATCACTTCTGATAATCTTTTCAGCAAAGACAATGTGATTTACGAAAACTGGATTCAGGGTAAGAGATATATCATCAGTGACATGAATGTAACTGATGTTAGAGGCGTATATGATTTGACAGTCGGCGAAAAAACAGGTTTAAAACTGAATATTTCGGGTAAAATTGATAAACCTGAATATCAGGTAATTGCGAATGATACCATTAAAATAACGACTAAAGTCACCAGACTATCAGACCTGTTTACTATCAGTACCAAACTGGAAAGAAGAGACCCGCAGGATACACGTCTGAGTGGGTATTATGATGGTAAGAATATCAAAGGCGAAGGTGTATTGCCGGATGGCAAACAAGTGAAATGGGCAGCTATTTATAAAGAAGAAGCGAAAGAAAATACCAAAAAAGACACAACTAAGGCAAAAACTCCTGTAGTTGGCAAGGTATTGTTCCCGTTCACGGCTTATGGCAGTGAAACCAAACCTCAGCAGGAAACGATGCTGATTAAAAACGCTACCGTATGGACCAACGAAAAAGAAGGTATTGCACAGAATACAGACGTATTATTAAAAGATGGTAAGATTGCTCAGATTGGTAAAAACCTTGTTGCTCCGGCTGGTGCGAAGACTATTGACGGAACAGGCAAACACCTGACCAACGGTATTTTTGATGAGCACTCACACATTGCCTTGTTCTCGATCAATGAAGTACAGAGTGTATCGGCAGAGGTTCGTCAGGAAGATGTGGTAAACTCAGAAGACATCAACATTTATCGTCAATTGGCCGGTGGGGTTACTTCTTCTCAGTTATTACATGGTTCTGCTGACTGTATCGGTGGGCAATCGGCTTTGATTAAATTGAAATGGGGTGAAAATCCTAACAACCTTTTGATTAAAGGTGCTGATGGTTTTATCAAATTTGCCTTAGGTGAAAACGTAAAACAAGGTAATAGTGCACAAATGACTACTCGCTTCCCGGCTACGCGCATGGGTGTTGAGCAGATTTATATGGATGCATTCCAGAGAGCGACAGAATACGAAAAAGCATGGAAAGCTTATAATGGTCTGGCTAATAAAACTGATGTAACGCCTCCTAAAAAAGACCTTGAACTTGATGCTTTGGTGGAGATTCTGAACAAAAAGCGTTTCATCACCTGTCACTCTTATGTACAGTCTGAAATCAATATGATGATGAAAGTAGCTGAAACTTTCAACTTCAACATCAATACCTTTACACACATTTTGGAAGGCTATAAACTGGCTGACAAAATGAAAAACCATGGTGTGGCTGCTTCGACGTTCTCTGACTGGTGGGCATATAAAATGGAAGTAAAAGAAGCGATTCCTTATAATGCTGCTATCTTATCTAAAATGGGTGTTAATACCGCCATCAACTCTGATGATGCTGAAATGGCCCGTCGTCTGAATCAGGAAGCGGCCAAAACTGTATTGTATGGAGGTGTGTCAGAAGAAGATGCCTGGAAAATGGTGACATTGAACCCAGCTAAAATGCTTCACCTTGATAGCCGTTTAGGAAGTATCAAAGTTGGCAAAGATGCAGACGTAGTACTTTGGAACAACAACCCGCTTTCGATTTATGCGCGTCCTGAAAAGACTATCGTTGACGGAACTATTTATTTTGATGTAGAAAAAGATGAGCAGATGCGTCAATCAGTAGCAAAAGAACGTAACAGATTAATGTTAAAAATGTTGGCAGAGAAATCAGGTGGTGCTCCAACACAAAGACCTGCGCCGCGTCGTAACCTCCAAATCCACTGTGATACAATCATGGAAATGGGTGTAACCGAGAACCGTGGTGAATCAAGTGAAGGTATGTTTGACGCAAACACTATCAACAATAAAGACTGATTCTTTAAGCATTAATCAAGTATTTACTTTCAAAAAAGAAATTTTCAAATGAAAAAATATATAACAGTCATTGGTTTAGCATTACTAAGTTTTGGGATTAAAGCCCAGAATCAGGCACCTGCCCAACCACAAACCAAACCGATTGCCCTTGTAGGAGGCACCATCCACGTGGGTGATGGTAAAATTATTCAAAACGGCACCGTAGTATTCGATAAAGGCATTATCACAGGCATTGGCGATGCTTCACTTAGCTTTGATAAAGCTGCTACTGAAGTTATCAATGTGGCTGGTAAATCTGTATATCCCGGCATTATAGCCCCTTCTGCATTGGCAGGTCTGGTTGAAATTGCCTCTGTAAGAGCAACTTTAGATAATCAGGAAACGGGACAGTTTAATCCTCATGTTAGAGCCCTGATTGCGCATAATACAGACTCAGAAGTGATACCTACTTTTCGTGGAAATGGTATCCTGATCGGGCAAAGCACACCTGAAGGTGGTATTATTTCAGGTACTTCGGCTATTATGGAATATGATGGCTGGAACTGGGAAGATGCCGCTTTGAAAAAAGATGATGGTATTTGGTTGAACTATCCTGCATTGGTGAGCCGTCAGTTCAGTTTTGAAGAACTGAAGTTTACTATCAAGAAAAACGAGAAATACATGGAGCAAAAGAATGAGTTGGCTCAACTTTTTTCTGAAGGTCTGGCTTATTCTGAAATCAGCAGTCCAAACCCTAAAAATGCACAACTGGAAGCATTGAAAGGTTTGTATGATGGTTCTAAACAATTATTCGTCCGTGTGAATAATGGTAAAGAAATTGTGGAAGCTGTGAAACTGGCTCAACTAAACAAAATCAAGAAAATTGTAATAGTTGGTGGAGAAGAAGCAGAATTGGCGATTGATTTCCTGAAAGAAAACAATATTCCGGTAATTGTGAACGGTACTCACCGTTTGCCTAATACAGTTGATGATGATGTGTGGAACCCTTATAAATTACCGGGTGTATTGATGAAAGCTGGTTTAACTGTTGGTATGTTTTATACGGAAGAATTCTGGCGTACTAGAAACCTGCCTTTCGTAGCCGGAACAGCCGCTGCCTTTGGTATGGGGCAGGAAGATGCCTTGAAAATGATTACGCTGAACAATGCTAAAATCCTGGGAGTTGACCAACAGGTAGGTTCACTGGCACTTGGCAAACACGCTACAATCGTTGTATCGGCAGGTGATATTCTTGATATGCGTACAAGCAAAGTAGAGCAGGCCTTCATCAGAGGCAAGAAAATTGACCTTGATGATAAACAAAAGAGATTGTATAAAAAGTATGTTGGCAAATATGGCCTGACAGAAAAATAAAATCCGTTAGATTTTCCGGAAAGGGTTGCAAAGAAATTTGCAATCCTTTTTTGTTTTTAGCGTAGAAATTATCAGAAAATAGTAATTTTGAGAAACTACAACATTTGACACATTGAATACCGTTATTCCTATTTTCAGAATTTTTGATATTGAAAAAGCTAAAGAGTTTTACATAGATTGGCTTGGCTTCAATATTGACTGGGAGCATCAGTTCGGAGAGAATTCTCCTCTCTATATGTCAGTATCAAAAGATGATATAGTCATTCATCTATCTGAACATTATGGTGATGCTTGTCCCGGTTCGAAAATTATGATTAATTACATCGGGATTAAAGAATACTGTGAAACACTAAGAGCCAAGGATTATCGGTATTATAAGCCAGGAGTGCAAGATTCTGAGTGGAACTCGTATATAATGGAATTAATCGACCCATTTGGTAATCGGTTGATGTTTAATGAAAGTAAAAACAATCCCATCTAAAATAAACCAAGACCTACTCAACCTATGGAAAAACAATTGATTACTACTTTCAAACCTTTGATTTGCGTTTTTGCTATTGTTAGTTCTCTGACGCTAAATTCTTGTTCAACGACCAATAAAGAAGAGTCGTTTAATCCGAAATTCAAACTCATTGCCGCTGAAAAAATCAAATTCAATTCATTTGTGGATTGTAATATGGCAGAAGTCTGGGTTGGTGATACTTTCAGGATTTTCCCTGGTAAATATGGTGAAGACCCACTTTGGGGATATGCCCGAGACCTGAAATATGCCGATGGTAAAAATGCAGACGAAGTATTTAAAAGCACTGCCGAAAACTTTCATTCACCCATTATGCCGGCCAATGCACCTATAGGTCAGGAGGGACTACATGGAGCCGTTTGGTTTGAAACGGTCTATCAATCACCTAAGGACGCTTCCGGTAAAACCTTGTATGCGGTGTATCATAATGAAAATTATCCGCAAACATTACCTTACGATGAGAAAACCGGACAGGGATACAAAAAAAGCGAAAAATGGCCACAAGGCTTAACAGGTGAAACCAGCCCTGCCGCTGTTTGTAGAATTGGCATTATGAAATCGGTTGACGGAGGTAAAAACTGGGAGAACAAAGGAATATTTATTGAAGACCTGAACCCAAGAATGATATTGAAACCCCATAAT
>CALRLS020000362.1:0-5991 GCA_943368815.1 Cyanobium sp. NIES-981 | reverse complement strand
AGGCATCTATCACTGCGTTTCTTTCTGATGGATATTTGAAATCAGACGAGAAATCAATGGCCCAGGGTAAACCTCTGGCGGTTTTATAGTAAATACCCTTTGATGGTACCGAGCGGTCGTGACCAGTTCCTAATTTTGACACGTCTACTCTGCTTGTGGGGGCCTTGTTAGGTAAATGAATTTCTCTCCCTCTTTCATCGGCTTTAAA
The DNA here is from genome assembly GCA_943368815.1 of Cyanobium sp. NIES-981. Lineage (GTDB taxonomy): Bacteria > Bacteroidota > Bacteroidia > Cytophagales > Spirosomataceae > Emticicia. The sequence goes on along the minus strand of CALRLS020000362.1, from coordinate 5,783 downwards.
TGTAAACGGATTAAAAGGAGCTGTGCCCAATTCGCTTTTATCGATAGGTGTCGTAAAGACAATATGGATATTAAGGGTATCAGCAGGAGCAATAATTTCAGAACCCTGCTCGGTATTAACAAAGCCCTTCGATGATTTTACCTGCTTAAAAGCGTTATCAAAAGCTATGATTGTGGCAAATTTCTGGTCTGCCTCTATCCCACTCGACAAGGTTTTGATTTTACCTTCTGTCAGTGAAGTACCACTAACCGACTTAACCAAAGATGATTCAACAGGTAGTTCAAAACCCCAACCACTTATAAATGTTGCCCCTATTGCTTTTACATAAGCTTTGGCTTTAATTTCAACTACCTGATTTTTGGCATTCATTATCTCCTGAAACTGATAGTTTATTACGAGGTCATTCATGTCATAATCTCCCTGAAACGGCCATAAATCCTCAAATGCCAGAGAATTATAGGTATTTTTTCCAGGTGTATAATTAGACAGGGCCTTTGTTGCATCCCTGGCGTATTCGTCTTCAGTATCTTCTATTCCATCTTTATCTGCATCGGTTTTACTACCAGCTATAGGAATATAATCGGCATCTAAGCTACCAGCCGGATTTACAGTGGCAAAGAAAATAGCATCATTAAAATCATTGTCGCATTTAATCGGTTCGTTCTGGCGGCTGACATCTTCAAACGCCAATACCATTCTTTTGGTTTCGAGGTCATTCAATACAATCAAATGACGTCTAATATCCTTTGAAGTTTCAACATTCAGTGCATCGTGGCTATAATGGGCATAATTCCCCTTGGCTACTTTTTTGTCTTTGTAGGCATCGGCTATAAGCACAAAGCCAATGGCGGTTCCGGCAGAGAATTTACCTAGTTTTACTTTATCGCCGGATACCAGTCCACCACCGCTACCTTTATAAGACGCGTTGGGAAAAATGATATTGATTTTTGAAATGTCGGCAGGGCTTGCCGGAGGAGTCTTCGGGTTAAAGGTATAATACCCTAAAGTATTGAGCCAATCACTACTTTCGTGTACGAATGTCACCCATACGTCGGCTGCTTCTTTCATATATAAAGTATTGCGATTGCCGGAATTGAGATAGGAAGGATGGGTTTTAGAAATCGGCTCACCATCGGGTAAACTGGCGTTGATATTTTCAAGAAATTTAGCGGCCATTTCATCTCTGCCTCTTTCCAGATATTTAGGTACTCCTGTTGCGTTCCAATCTCCAGTATATGCATAGGCAGGATAGTCCTGCGCAATAGCTCTTGCTTCGGCCCGCAATGATGAATTATTCATTAGAGGGTCAAATACATTGGCCGAGGTCTCTGCATCTTTGCCGCCTAAGGTCAGATTAACTTTATTATTGACGATTCCGACAATAAGTTCAGCAGGAAAGCCGACGTAACCGGGTCTGACCGCCACTTTAGTAAGGTAAGTGGGTATTTTCTGAGAAAGACTTAATGTTCCTGTTGCTGAGCTTATCCCTTTGAAGAGCAGTTTATTGTCGGGATAAGAATAAATTGAAATAACCACACCCTTAATTGGTTTGTCGGCATTATTAAGTGTGATAATATCAAATCTCACTTCACTGCTTGTATTGAAATTGAAGTTAGCCGGAATGCTAAGCTTATCCATTCTGGTGTTTCCGGTACTTTGTCCGTCAGGAGCAGGCGCAAAATCCTTTGCTTTTGGTACGCAGGCATTTACAAATAGTATAATAAGACTCACAAATACATAGGTGTATGTTTGTTTCATTGCATTGCAATTTGTTAACTATACACTAAGAGCAATTTTGCTGCCATTCTGAATTATATAGCAAAATAGCTACCGTCAACCGACGGTAGCTATTCCTATCACATACTTTTATCAATTATTTCCCTTTGTATATCTTCGTTTCGTCTGTATAATCTTTTTTCTGTAAATACCAGTCAGAGTAATTCGAACCACCGCTTTCTGCCCATTGTGAGAATTTCAGGTAGGCATCTATAATGGCCTGTGATTCAGCCGGGTATCTGAAGTCAGACGTGAAATCAACCGCCCATGGCAAACCTTTCGCTGTTTTATAATAAACCTTTTTTGATACTGATGAATTGTCGTTGGCCGTGCCGAATAAACTTAAATCTGCTTTGCTGGTCGGTACCATGCCAGGTAAATGAACTTCTCTACCTCTGTCGTCAGATTTGAAGCTGAATGGATTGAAAGGCGCATTACCTAAAGTACTTTTATTAACAGGACTCGAAAATACAATATTCAAATTCAGGGTATCGGCTGGTGCAATCATGGCTGAGCCCTGTGCTGTATTGACGAAGCCACTGTACGATTTCATTCGCTTAAAGGCATTGTCAAAGGCTATTACCACTGCATATTTCTGGTCTGCCTCTAGTCCATTTCCGGCGGTCTTGATTTTGCCTTCTGTCAGAGATGCACCAGTTACCGATTTCACCATTGACGGTTCAATTGGCATCTGGAAACCCCAGCCACTGTTAAATGATGCCCCGATTGCCTTCACGTAGGCTTTCATCTTCATTTCAACAACCTGATTTGATGCATTCAATACCTCCTGGAACTGATAGTTTATAACAAGGTCGTTCAAGTCATAGTCACCCTGTGATGGCCATAAATCTTCATAAGCAACTGTGCTATAAGTATTTTTTGATGGAGTGTAATTGTTTATCGCTTTGGTCGGGTCTTTCGGATACTCATCACGGCTGTCGCCCACACCATCACCATCAGAATCTTTTGCTGAATCTATTATCGGAACGTTTTCAGTATCAATCGCTTTAACAGGATTTGATGTAGCATAGAAAATGGCATCGTTGAAATCGTTATCACAATTGATTGGTGTGTTCTGACGGCTTACATCCTCAAAAGCAAGTAGCATTCGATGTGTTTCAGGATCATTCAAAACAATCAGGTGACGGCGTAAATCTTTTGCAGTTTCGGTATTTAGTGCATCCTGGCTATAATGCGCATAATATCCATTACCAACTTTTCCGCTACTATATGCATTAGCCAGAAGAACAAAGCCTATGGCAGTATTACCCTCAAATCTACCTAATTTCACTTTGTCTCCTGAAACCAGTCCACCACTACTGCCCTTGTATGAGACATTCGGGAAAATAATATTGATTTTTGAAATATCTGAAGGTTTGGTAGGAGGAGCTGCCGGATTAAATGTATAGTATCCTAAGGTATTTGTCCAACCGGCACCTTCGTGTACAAAAGTCACCCAAACATCAGATAATTCTTTAATAACCAGATAGTTGCGGTTAGCGGCATTGAGAAAATCCGGGTGTGCTTCCGGCACAGGTTGGCTTTCCGGCACACTGGCATTGATTTTTTCAAGAAAACTTCCCGAAACATCATCTCTTGTACTTTCAAGGTATTTTGGCACACCGTTACTATCCCAGTTACCCATATATGAAATAGGAGGATATTCCTGTGCGGCAGTTCTGGCTCCGGCAATCATTGTTGGAATCACTGGCTCTACCACATAAGCAGACAACTGCGGGTTTTTTCCTCCAAGATTTAGCTGTACTTTATTATTGGCAATTTCAACTATTATTTGTGCAGGCAAACCTATATAGTTTGGTTTGATAGCTACTTGTTTTACATAAGTTGGTATTTTCTGGGTCATACTAAACATACCTGTGGTTGAGGTAATGCCTTTGAATAATAATTTATCTTCCGGATAGCTGTAAACCGATATAACTACGCCTCTAATTGGCTTATCGGTATTATCGAATGTTCCGATGTCGAACTTAATTTCTCCACTTGTATTAAAATCAAAATTCGCCGGGATATTCAGTTTATCCATTTTTGTGTTACCTGTATTTGTAGTTGGGTTTGGTTCCACCTCCAATAATTCAGGGGCACAGGCATTAAGCATTAAAGTTAAAATCAGTAGCAGTGATTGGTAAATTCTCGTGTTCATATAGTATTGTAAGTTTATAATTCTTTAAATAACTAGCAATTTTTAAGCCATTTTGTAAAACAAAGTTGGGGCATAAGCGCACGAAAAACTGTTGATTTCGATATTCAGAAGAAAAAGAGGGGTATTTGGTAGAATTTTAAGGATAAAAAAGAAGATCAGCAGATTAAAATGCTTTTTCTAAAATATTATAGCCAACATAGTAATTTCTGGTATGAATTTTCTTATGCTAAAAAATATAAAAAAAACTGATACCATTTATTGTATCAGCTTTCATTGAAATTCAGTGAGTGGAAATCTCTGCTTTGTAATCAGATAATAATCATTAACATTTTAAATATCAAACTTAATACCCTGCGCTAATGGCAAATGGGTGCTATAATTAATCGTATTGGTCTGGCGACGCATATAGTTTTTCCAGGCATCCGAGCCACTTTCACGACCACCTCCGGTTTCTTTTTCGCCACCAAAAGCCCCACCTATTTCTGCTCCTGATGTACCAATATTTATATTGGCAATGCCGCAATCAGAACCGGCGGCAGATAAAAACTGCTCAGCTTCACGAATATTAAGAGTAAAAATAGCTGATGATAAACCTTGCGGCACACCGTTTTGGAGGGCGATGGCTTCATCAAGTGTCTTATATTTTATCAGGTATAAAATAGGTGCAAAAGTCTCGTGGCAAACCATTGGTGTTTGTTGGCTAACTTCTACAATCGTTGGTTTTACATAACAACCTGATTGATAATCATTGCCACTCAGAACTTCGTTACCACATAGGATATTCCCGCCTTCTGTTGCTACTTTCTCAATGGCAGATACGTAGTTACTTACGGCATCGGTATCAATCAATGGGCCGACGTGATTATTGGTATCGAGCGGATTACCGATACGCAACTGAGAATAGATTTTTACGAGACGATTTTTTACATCTTCATAAATGCTTTCGTGCAGAATCAGGCGACGGGTGGTAGTACATCTTTGTCCGGCAGTACCTACTGCGCCAAATACCACAGCCGGAATTACAATTTGTAAATCGGCATTTTCTGTGACGATAATAGCGTTGTTGCCACCTAATTCCAACAGGCTTCTGCCTAGGCGGCTTGCTACAGCCTGTCCTACTGCCTTACCCATGCGTGTAGAACCTGTTGCAGAAACCAAAGGTACTCTGGTGTCTTCAGCCAGAAGTTCTCCTATTTTTCTGTCTCCTATAATTAAACCTGATACTCCTTCTGGAACATTATTATTCCGTAATACTTCCTGAATGATATTCTGACAGGCGATGCCTGACAATGGTGTTTTTTCTGAGGGTTTCCATACACATACATCACCACATATCCAGGCAAGCATAGCGTTCCAGGACCAGACAGCTACCGGAAAATTGAACGCCGAAATAATGCCGATGATACCAAGCGGGTGCCATTGCTCATACATACGATGTTGCAAACGCTCTGAATGCATACTTAAGCCATATAACTGCCGCGATAAGCCCACGGCAAAATCGCATATATCTATCATTTCCTGCACTTCGCCCCAACCTTCCTGCAGGCTTTTGCCCATTTCATAACTTACCAGCCTGCCTAAATTATCTTTATTTGCACGCAAGGCATCACCCATCTGGCGGACGATTTCACCACGCTTTGGTGCAGGTATTTCGCGCCATATCTTAAAAGCTTCTTCTGCTTTGGCAATTACTTTTTCATAATCTTCAGCCGATGCCTGACGCACTTTCGCAATGAGTGCGCCATCAACCGGAGAATAAGAACTCAGTACTTCTCCCCCACCTTCCCAACTTTCCAGACCAGTGCTTAGTCCGTTGTTAAGGTCTTCTATATGCAATGATTTTAAT
>CALRLS020000361.1:0-6018 GCA_943368815.1 Cyanobium sp. NIES-981 | reverse complement strand
GCTGACTGTAAACGATGAGGCCGAGAATATCCGTCATGCTTTTCAGGCAGGTATCTCAGGATATGTAACGAAAAAGGCGAATCGGGCAGAACTGGAGAAAGCATTGACCACCATTGCCAAAGGTGAAAAGTATTTCAGTGAAGCCGTGTTAAAAGAGTTGCTGACGCCTGTTTCCATCAATTCGGCTTTATCTGAAGAAATACAGCCTGAACCTAAAGCCTTGACCTTACGTGAGCTGGAAATAGTGAAATTAATTGCGCAGGAATTGTCTTCTTCTCAGATAGCCGACCGATTATTCATCAGTGTAGGCACTGTGGAAAACCACCGCCACAATATTTTGCAGAAACTGGCTGTGAAGAATACGATAGGCATTATTAAATACGCCATTAAATATCGCCTGATTTAGAGCGTTATATCTATCTGCACATTTGTCCCATGAGTATCCTGTCTGCTAATCTGTAACCTGCCGTTCAGATTTTCTACCCTCGAACTGATATTGCGTAATCCTACACCATTTGCAGTCTGGCTCGTATCTATTCCTTTACCGTTATCTGTAACAGTCAGCGAAATCCTGTCGTCCTGTTGAGTCAGGCCTATCCATGCCTGAGTTGCCTGGGCATGTTTCAGTATATTATTGATGAGTTCCAGGGCTATATTGTATATTTCATACTCTAATTGTGGGTCGAGTCTTTGTGTGACCCCCTCGGTCAGGAAATGAAAACTGATGTGCCGGTTGCTGATATTGTTTAACAATTTTTGTAAGGCAATCGCTACTCCCTGCGTTTCGAGTTCAATAGGTAAGAGGTTGTGCGAAATAAGACGAACATCCATATAAATATCATCCAGTACACTGATAAAATCTGATAGTGTCTTTTGGTCTTGTTTGCTGTATTTTGAAGTATCTAAGGCTTCAAAGCGCCATTTTAAAGCGACAATTTTGCTGTTCAGGTTTTCATGCAATTCTGAAATAACCTGTCTTCTTTCAATGGTTTGTCCTTTAAAGATAGCGACCGAAATTTCATCATTTTTAGTCTTTAGTTCTTCATTTCTGAATCTCAGACGCTTATTATTCCACGATACATAAGCCACTAAACCGGAGCTAAGCAAAAGACTGGCAATCAATATATTTCTAATCAATTCATCTTGCCTGTCGGTTTTTTTCCGGCCTTCGTTTTCAAGGGTTTTATCGCTTGGTTTACCAGTCTGTGCGGATAACATAGAAAAAGTGAAGCAGAATAAGAATATTCGTAGAACCCTTATCATAGCAGGCATTATTTAATTCTTTGAAAAGATACAATCAGAAAACCCCTGTTTCCAAGTGCTTAGGACAAAATGTAGGTTTACCTACATGCTAAAATACAGGGTTTCCTGTAGGGGAGTAGTCTTGAATTTTGAGATATGTACCATTAAACCCTAAAATCAGTTGACATAAGGCTGCATAATCATATTTAGGACACATATTTACTAATTCATTATTCTTCTATAGGTTTCCCTATACGCCAAAAATGTAGGTTTCCCTACCCCCAAAATGTAGGCTTTTGCAGATTTACATGCTTTAGTATTCACTCTAATTTTGTATCGTTCAAAAAGCATATAGAAAAACCAATACAAAAAGCAGATTTATGAAACCCCAGCTTACGCCCCCAACCGAAACTACCGAAGATGATGGATTCTGGACAATACTTTATGATATTATTCAAAAGCACCCGATGATTTTTACTCTCCTGTTCCTGATACCACTCATTGCCCTTTTGATTTCAATGGCTTTCAAATGGCATTATGTGTTCAGTGATTCGATGCATTATTTATCAGACTACTCAGTGGTAAACGGCAAATGGAACGACACAAGTGTCTATTTCAGTCCGGGCATCGACAGATATATCAGAGAATTGGACATCGCAGGTTTGATGGGGGGTATAGTTGGTATTTTCATTGGCTTGTATGTGGCAGTTTCAACCGAAAAAATCAACCGCCAGAAAGAGCGCACCAACCAACAGGATATGGAGCGCATCAAAACACAGACAAGCCTGCTGGTACAGGCTACCCAATCATTGAATACCCTGATGATGGATGTTAGCGGAAAGGTGAACGAAAAGGTTCAGTTGATGGAAGGTACAACCGAGCTATTGGAGGGTATTTCGAAAGTAATAGAATCCTCAAAAAATCAGGGTAATAATTTATTGGTATTGTCAAACACAGCCCGTATCGAAGGTATTTCCCCCTATAGAATGGAATATGTAGCCAAACATGCCGGATTAAAACCGCATGAGTTGAAAAATGCTACCCAGTTCGACTACGCCCGTAAAGCCGAAGCCCTGCAAAGAGATAGCACTGATGTAGAAAATAAACTGAAAGAAGTATCTATTTATCTGCAAAACATGGGTAGCGATGCAAAGGTAGAATACGTAACCCTTAACGACCAGAGTGAAGGCGCTACCCATGCTTTTCTGAAATATTTAGGCAAGGTTTTCAACGAGCATGTAATTGTGGAAACCTATAGAAGTGGAAGCAACGCCGTATTGAATAGTCTTGACGGTACTCCCCATCATAACCGTTTCTTAGTGCCAAGCAGTACAGCAGAAGTAGACAATCCGCAGGCTTATCTGGTGCGTCAGCTGTACGACCAACAGGTACAGGCCATCAAGGAAATGCAGGAATTGGGCATAAGAGTAACCAAAATCAATAAGACATTACCTATTCAGTTGTTTATCTCTGCTCCTTTAGAAAACAAGCCGGGGATTTATAAAGGCTTATGTGTGTGTATTTTAGGCAGTGGTTCAAGCACTAGCGGAAGAGCCTCTAAACTAACCGCCTTCCTGACCGATGACCCACACATTGTGGCTTCTATGACTGAACTATTCTATGATTACGAAAATGATGCCTTGATGAACACGAAAGAGTTTATTCGGCCATTGGCGTAAATCCACATCCCTTAACACTAGCAAAATGAACACCTTTCATCTATTAAAAAAGCTTTACCCTTTCATCCGGAAATACCGGGGGAGCCTCATATTTGCCCTTTTATTAACTACTATTGGTGCTTTGCTCTCGCAGGTAACCCCTTTGGTGATGGAGTACTCGGTGAATACCGTGCAGGGCATGCTCGATAAACCTGTTGATAAGCAACGTATACTGATGGTGGTAGGTACTCTGGTGGCTATCTTATTGGGTAAAGAAATATTGAGCCTGTTGATAGCATTGGGCCAGAAGTTTTTGAGTGACCGTATTCGTTTCCGGATGGCAGCCGACTTATATGATTATACTATTCAGCGGATAGCATCTTATCATCTATCTTTTTTTGCCTTGTCGCAAAACCAGACCGGGAAACTTGAAAAACGTATTGATAAAGGCATTGAGAGCCTGACCAAGACGGTAAAAAACATATTTGTAGATATACTGCCAATGTTGGCTAATGCGGCTTTTGCTTTGCTATTGATTTACAAAAAGAATGTATGGGTAGGTCTGGTTGCTACTATTATTCTACCTTGCTATATATACATCAGCCGTGAACAAACGCTGCGCCAGAAGAGCATCCGCCGTAATATTCAGCATGTGAGAGAAGAAAAGGCCAACTCATTATTCGGATTGTTAGAATCAATTTTTGTGGTAAAATCTTTTGTGAGAGAGAAATATGAAACAGGTCGACAACAGAAAATCAACCAGAATCTGACAGAGCATGAAATCAAACATCATCGTACCAATTATCTGTTTGACGGACTCAAGAGCATAGCTGAGCAGGTAGGAGTAGTAATGGTATTTACGCTTACGATCTACTTTGTTCTGAACCGTGAAATGACCGTCGGTGCTATATTATTGCACATCATGCTTTTCAACAATGTGTCATCTCCTGTTCGCCATCTGCATCGCATTTATGATGAGTACACAGAGGCATTGACTTATTCGGAAGGCTTTTTTGATATGATAGAAAATAATAAATATCTATCGAAAAAAGGCGGAATTCATACAACAGACTTAAAAGGAAACTTTAGTTTTCAGCAGGTTGATTTTGTGTATCCAAATGGCAAGCAAGCCTTAAAAAATGTGAGCCTGGAACTGAAAAATGGTAAAACTACGGCACTTGTGGGTTTATCAGGCGCAGGTAAAAGTTCAGCCATGAACCTTCTGGCAGGTTTTTACGATCCCACCCAAGGCAATGTATTACTCGATGGCAAACCTTTAGCTGATTATGATGCAGATTTCGTCCGTGAAAACATTGGGCTGGTAATGCAGAAAAACCATATTTTTTCGGGTACAATTGAAGAGAATATCCGCTATGGTGATTTGACTGCCACCCATGAAACAATAGTAGAAGCAGCAAAAAAAGCCAGCCTGCATGAGCAGATACTACGCATGCCTGATGGCTATGAAACCCAGGCACGGGAACTATCAGGGGGACAGCAACAGCGCATTGCCATTGCCCGATTGTTCCTCAAAAACCCACCGGTTATATTTTTAGATGAGCCTACAGCAAGTCTCGATGCCATCACAACTGAGCAGATTAAAGAAAGTATTGATGCTGTGAAGAATAACCGGACAGTCCTGATTATCTCTCATAACATTAGCCAGATTATGGATGCAGACCATATCTATGTGCTTAGTGAAGGCGAAATAGTAGGACACGGCACCCATGACTCTCTGTATAAAGATGGCGGGCTCTATCGGGACATTATTGACTCAAATGCAAGAACGCTTAACATAGGTCGCCTGGCGGCAACTGTGCTGGGGTAAGACAAGCACCCTCTAAATCTCCCTCTCCCTTGGGAGAGGGGCGGTCGGCCGCTGCCGTTGGGGTGAGGTGTCAACATCAAACGAAATCATTTCAAATAACATTATTTAATATCAAACCAAACCATGAACACCTCAGTACAAAATTTTGTCATTCGCCACATTGCGGGGGCAAAAGCTAACCAAGTTGAAGAATTTGATTTTCAGAAACATAACGAATTGACATTGGGCCGTGCAAGCACCAGTGATGTAAAATTCGACCCGGATTTAGACACCGTTGTAAGCCGTGAACACGGCAAAATTGTAAAAGACTTAAACGACTCTCTCACCTTTACTCTGATTGATAATAATAGCCGCAATGGCATTGTGGTCAATAAAGTAAAGGTTAAAGGGTCTGTAAAACTGTTCCCGGGTGATGAAATCCAGTTAGGTAACAACGGCCCCATTTTTGTTTTTGACCTTGACCCTCGTCCGCAGGAATTTATGCCGCAGACACGTATGGTAGATATAAGCAAACCTACTACTGATTTTATCCCTACCGAAGTAGCCAATACCGCTAACACCGGCAAAACAGGCATTGGTAAGCAAACATTCGAACGGGTGATTACACACGAGCGCAAGAAATCTCAACGTATGCTTTGGACAGGCTTAGCCGCCGCCCTTGTATTAGTTAGTGCAGTAAGCTTTGTTATCTGGAAAAACGGACAGGATACCAACGATGAAATGGCCCAGCAAATGGGCAAAGCCAACAAGCAATTAGATTCATTAAGAAGTGTAGTAGCTGAAAAGCAACAAAAAGGACAGTCTTTATCACCTGAAGAAATCGTAGCGGCTAATCAGGATAAAGTGGTGAAAATTGAATTTGGCTGGCAATTATTTGACCCGGGTACCAGCGATGAAATCTGGCATGTGTATATACCGATGAAAATGCAGGATGGCAGTGAGCGCTATGTGGCAGCCTACCAGCAAAACGCTCAGGGGAAAATAGAGCCTTATCTGAATACCAAGAGAAACGTACAAATGGGTGTGCCTATCGGTATGACGGGGGCTTCAGGCTCAGGCTTTGTGGTGTCTGAATCAGGTTTTATTCTAACCAACCGCCACGTAGCTGCCTCATGGAATACAGGTTTTTCTTTCCCTGAATATGCTTTCCCGGGTGTTTTATTAGATGCTCAGGGAAAAGCGACAAATCAGATGATTTCAGCAGGAGATGTTTATGGTTGGGTGCCATCTGAAGCCTCAATGCTTGGTGGACGGGCTTTAAACGCAAGAGTAGAAGGCCGTAACACTTAT
>CALRLS020000360.1:0-6031 GCA_943368815.1 Cyanobium sp. NIES-981 | reverse complement strand
GCGACGGTTGATATTATAAGCCACAGACTCCATGCCTGTCAATAAAAGGCTCTGGCGCATCACCGATAGCTCTTCACTCAGTGGATTCAGCAATGTTACCTGTCCACCTTTAGCAAGGCTTTGTACGGCCTCGTTATAAGCAGGTTTCGTGATTGAAAGGGTCTGAATCTCATTGAAACCATTGGCGGCTAATAATTCGATGATACGCATCTGCATTTTATCGGCATCCTTATCCTGGAAACCGGACAGGTAATCCGCCTGCAGATTCTCTGAAAGTTCGATATTATCGAACCCATAAATGCGTAATATCTCTTCAATTACATCGGCCTCTCTGGTTACATCAACCCGATACGGTGGCACACTTACGGTCATTTCGTAAGCATCGTCGGTCAGTACTTTTATATCAAGGCTTTCTAATATCTTATGTATTAACTCATCTTCAAGGTTTTTACCAATCAGGCGGTTGATGTTTCTGTGCTTAACTGTTATCGTCAGGTTTTCGATAGGTGCAGGATAATTATCTATCACTCCGTCCAGAATCGTACCTCCGGCTAATTCCTGTACCAGCAATGCGGCCAGTCTGATAGCAAAAGGAGGCATATTCGGGTCAGTGCCACGTTCGTATCTGAACGAAGCATCTGTTTTCAAAGCATGGAAAGTAGCAGTACGCCTCACCCAAACCGGACTAAAATAGGCAACCTCCAGAAATATATTGCTGGTACCCGGTTTAATACCCGATTTTTGTCCTCCGAAAACTCCGGCAATGGCCATTGGCTCTTCGGCATTGGACACCATCAAATCATGCCCTGAGAGCGTTCTTTCGGTGCCATCAAGCGTGGTGAACTTTGTTCCTTTCTCTGGCACACGCACTACAATCTTTTTGCCTTTTATTTCGTCGGCATCAAAAGCATGCATTGGTTGGCCCAGGGTATGGCATATATAGTTGGTAATATCTACTATATTATTGATAGGGTTCAGTCCGATAGCCTGCAGGGATTTCTTCAACCATTCCGGTGATTCCTGCACAGTAATGCCCTGAATCTCCAGTCCGCAGAAACGTGGACAGGCCTCTGTATTTTCAAGAATTACCTGAAAATCTGTTTTTTGTGCAGAAACAGCAAATTTCTCTACCGAAGGCAATTTTATTTCACGACCAAGCACCGCTTTTAAATCACGGGCAACCCCAAAGTGAGAAGCCGCATCAGCACGGTTTGGTGTCAGACCGATTTCAATCTGGAAATCGGGCTCTAATGAGAAATATTTAGCCGCAGGCGTGCCGTTTGGTAAGTCAGTATCCAGCACCAGAATGCCGTCGTGCGATGTACCGATACCCATTTCGTCTTCGGCGCAAATCATCCCTTCTGATGGATGACCGTATACTTTGCGTTTTTCAATCATAAACGATTTCCCATCAGCAAAATAAATGGTTGTACCCAGGGTAGCCACCACTACTTTTTGTCCTGCACGTACATTGGAAGCCCCACAAACGATAGACGAGGGCGTTTCAGTGCCAATATCAACCGTTGTCAGGCTTAATTGCTTATCTTTCACCATAAAGGGCTCGCAGGTGAGGACCTCTCCTATCACAAAGCCTTTCAGGCCTCCTTTTACTGATTCTATTTCTTCAATCCCCTCAACTTCCAGGCCTGTGCCGGTCAATAATTTTCCTATTTCCTCAGGTGATTCATTAATCTCTATCAGACGCTTTAACCAATTATACGAAATTTTCATGCAAACAATAATTGTAGTGAAATGGAGGAGCCATTGAGTGAATGAGTGATTTAGTGAATGAGTGATTTAGTGAATGAGTGATTTGGTGATTATCTCTTTATTCACTATATACGACTTAACCATCTGTTGATTCTCAGTTACTTCCGCCAAAAAAATTTCACAAAGATAGGGATTTAGGTTTAAATAGTGAGGGTATTATAGAAAAAACCAATGCACCCCCTAAGCCCTGAAGTGGGACTTATATCTACATATCATCTACTATTGCACCAGTAATGCCGGAATTCAGAAATCCTGTAAAAATTTACTTTGTATCCACTTAATAATATTATACGTATAATCATCAGATTGGCACTTCGTTTGTATACAATCATGGTGCATGATGTATCTAACCGTTTTTCTCAACTTTTCTTAATTTTTCCTATCGTTTCATATAGGGAAACAAATAAATGTATCCGTTTAGAAAGATTATTTACTGATTTATGTGTATTGGCATAAGTTTCGCATACTATTTACATTATATATTAAGTGAATTCACAAGGGGTACTAACTCTATATAAAACATGGCTTTGAGAACACACATAACAAAAGGTAAGGGTCTGATCTTAGGCTTATCCTTATTAGCTGCCCTGACTGGTACCGCACAAGTAACTGAAAAAGCTCAGATGCCGAAAGATGTTAGCTTCACAGACTACCAGTCTGGTTTAGTGCGTGTTGAGAAAGGCGATAAAGTTGGTTTTTTTGACAAACAAGGTAAAACGGTAGCTGATATAAAATATGAGAGCGCCTACGACATGACCGAAGATATGGCCGCTATTCGTAAAGATGGCAAGTGGGGATTCATGAATAAGGTGGGAAAAGAAGTAATTCCATTTGAATATGATGAAGTGCAGAATTTCTCGCAGGGTTTAGCCGCTGTTAAACTTGGCGATAAATGGGGTTTTATAGATAAAAAAGGAAAGGTTAAAGTGCCTTTTGATTACGATAAAGTGTTGAGTTTCAAAGAAGATCTTGCCTTTGTAAAACAAGGGGGCAAATGGGGTGTGGTTGATGCTAAAAATCATTCTATTGTAAAACCTCAGTATGATAAAGTAGAAAGCTTCGCCGAAGGTTTTGCAATGGTATCAATTGCCGGAAAATACGGTTTTATTGATGCAAAGGGAAATGAGGCGATTCCGTTGGTTCATAAAGGCGCCAAGAGCTTTATGGAAGGAAGAGCTGCAGTGAAAAATGATGCTAAAAAATGGGGCTTTATTGATGCGGCTAATAATCTGGTGATTCCTGCTTTGTATGACGAAGTAGATAATTATACCGAGGGACTGGCAGTAGTACGCAACAAAGATAAATGGAAAGTAATTGATAAAACCGGTGATGATTTAGTGGCAAGCACTTATGATTTTATTCAGGGGGTTTCAGAAGGGATGATTATTGTGTATGCGAATAAAAAGTTTGGTGCAATTGATAAAACCGGAAAAGAAGTGGTGCCTTTGAAGTATGATAATCTTTGGGGCTTTTCGGAAGGATATGCAAGAGCTATTAATAATGGTAAGTACGGATACATTGATAAAACCGGACAGGAAATTATTCCGTTGATTTATGATGATGCTTATAACTTCTCAGAAGGTGTGGCAAGAATCAGTCTTTTCGGTAAAAGTACTTTCATTAACAAAAATGGACGTGAAGTATTTCCTGATAATCAATTGTCAAAAAGCGTTTTATCCAGTGTAAGTGATTAAATTAATTAAATTGAGAAATTTGGTTTTGAATAAAAGCGAAGTGTCTTAAGGCGCTTCGTTTTTTTATTGAGTGATTGAGTGATTGAGTGATTGAGTGATTGAGTGATTGAGCGATTTAGGATTGAGTGATTTGCAGATTTAGTGATTGTTTATAGCCTTGAATTCTGCTCTTTGGGTAGGCTTATTTCTCACTCTTTCGTTTTTCTGTTTTCGACCAGAATTTTTTGGTTTTAAATACAAGTCCCCCCACCCGAAGTTAGCTTCTGCATTAACCGTTTTCTTTTACTCTCAGCTTTTGTTGTTTTGTTTTCTCTGGTAATGTCAACTCAATTAACAAACCAGATTTTTTTCTTTGAACATCTTGCTGATTTTCTTTCTTTCTTTTTTTATCAGCTTCATTGACTCTTTTGTAATTACCACTTTTGAGCTTGCTTGTGAAGAATCATTAGTGGTTTGTTTGTTAGAATCATCGTTCGCAAAAGCAGCACCTGTAGTCAAAATTGTTACAATAGCAATTGTCAGCACCTTTTTCATATTACTCAATAATTTGGGTTATCTTCCCTTTCTGGTTTGATGATTCAAATTTACATCATACAAGGAGGGAATTGGGACTCTTTTCGATGAAGCGACAAATTTAAACTTTTTTTGGTAACATTTGCAAGATAATTGGTATTAAACGGCGACGAGTGGCAGCATAAAGGCGATAAGTGGTATATAATATCGACAAGTGGCGGGAATTCGTGGAAAAGTGGCGAATAGATGCGACGAATAGCAGGAAATGGCGGTTAATTGGAAGTAGAATCAGACAAGTGGCAGGGAATAAAGGAAAACTGGTAGTATACACAGATAAGTGGTAAAATCTACTAGATACGCACTGGTAAAACGCGTCAATTACTCCTTGCCATACTGAAGTGGTTAGTTCCTAAAGCAAACTTTTCTGGATGAAATGCCAGGTATCTAAAGCTGAATGATGAGTAGCTATTTTGCCGAATTAGCGTAGTAGTAAGTAGTTAATTAGCAGATAAATATTGGTGGTAAATTCTCTATTTCAATTGGTATTCTCTTTGTTTTCACCCTTTTTCGGTTTTTCTGTTTTTCTGTTTTACAGCAACGGCTGCCGCATTTTTCTGTTTCCTGCCTCTCCTTCCTATTAACAAACAAGATTTTTTTCTCTGAACATTTTACTTGATTTTCTAATCTCTTTCTTGATTAGTTTCATTGTTTCTTTTGTTTTTACCATTGTACTTGTTTCCTCTTTCGATGCTTGTTTGTTGTTGTTTTCGTCGTTAGCGAAAGTAGCAGTTGAAGTCAAAATTGTAAGAAGAGCGATGGTAAAAATCTTTTTCATGATACTCAATAGTTTTTGAATCTTATTTCCCTTTCTGGTTGATGATTCAAAATTACAGCATTTCAGGGGGGTGTCGGGTTGCTTTTCGATAAACTGACGAGTACGGACCTTTTTTGGAAACATTTGCCCGATAATTGGTTACGAACGGCGGTGAATGGTAGCAAGCGACAGATAACTGGTAGCTAATACCGACAAGTGGCAGAAAATGAGCACTAATTGGCGAATCGCTTCGGTGAATGGCAGAAAATGGTGACTAAATGGTAAGAATCTCCGGTAATTGGAAGATTCCAGAGCAAAACTGGTAGCTATTACCGATAAGTGGCAAAACTATCCGGGTAATTGGCAGAAAAGCAGGCTATACGCCTTTTATTTATTTTTAAGGTACAAAATGATAAATTAACCATTAGCAGATTAGTGAATAAGCCTGGTGAAATACCTGTGAATATTGGTCACCTGAATCAGCGCAGTATTGAATTGTGAATCAAGAGAAATGCAGATGTATTACTTTCCAGAACAATCAGTTTTTCTTTCGCTTCTCCCTTTCTATTTTTATCCGTATTCTTTTTAACTAAACTCTTCCGGATTTTCTTTACTATATTTTTCATTTCTCTTTTATTTTATCCGTGTTCCTTTATCCCCCCTCTTCTTCCTTTTTCGGTTTTCTGTTTTAAATTTTACCGGGCGGCGTTCCGCATTTTTCGGTTCTCAACCTTGTTCCTTTATCCCCTCTTCTTCCTTTTTCGGTTTTTCTGTTTTACATTTTACCGAGCGGCGTTCCGCATTTTTCGGTTCTCAACCTTGTTCCTTTATCCCCTCTTCTTCCTTTTTCGGTTTTTCTGTTTTACATTTTTCGGTTCTCAACCTTGTTCCTTTCTCCTTTCTCCACTCATCTATTAACAAACAAGATTTTTTTCTCTGAACATTTTACTTGATTTTCTAATCTCTTTCTTGATTAGTTTCATTGTTTCTTTAGTTTTTACCATTGTACTCGTTTCTTCTTTCGATGCTTGTTTGTTGTTTTCGTCGTTAGCGAAAGCAGCAGTTGATGTTAAGATTGTAAGAAGTGCTATGGTAAAAATCTTTTTCATCCGAATATAATTTTGTAATGTGTTAATAATCAATAATTTAAATACAGTTAATGAATTAAATTTTCATCCTCGTACTCGAAGTACAGCCCTGTGTGCTTAACTGTATTGTTAGCCAGTTTCATGAGCGGGGT
>CALRLS020000359.1:0-6033 GCA_943368815.1 Cyanobium sp. NIES-981 | reverse complement strand
TTGCTGTGCTTCTTCATACTTTTTCAGTTTTAATGCATTAAGACCCATGTTACCGATTAGTACCAGGGGCAACTTAACTTTGTGTTTTTCATGAATTTCGTCAATCTGAGTTATATAGTAATAACATTTTTCATATTGCTTTATATCATTATAGGCCAGATATAGAGAGTTTAAAAATAAAGGGCTGAGATACTCGAAATAAGGGTTCTGCTTTATTAATTGAATTGAGCTTAAGGCGATATCAACAATCTCTTTATGCCTCACCACAGAAGAGTCGCAATAGGTTGTGATTTTGGCAACATTACCAAACAACTTGTCTTCAAGATAAGGTGATTGTCGGCTTAATTTATAGGCATCATTAAAAAAAGGCGGATAATGCCCGGCCTGCAGGTCTCTTCTGAAACTTAAATTACCCATCAATACCAGACTGTATATCTGGCCTGTGGTATCATTTCTACTGGTATATTCATCTAAAGCTTTGGTTACCAAATTGAGTGCCAATGCTCTGTCTTTTGTTATCAGGCCCGCGTACTGGGCTTTGAAAAAGTTAAGGTGATGGATTTCTCGTGGAAACTCCTGTTTAATGAGAGTTTCAAGCTCTTGCAAACTCCGTTGTTCTTCAATAACCCAGTAGGTGTAGCTTTTCTCAATGCTTAATAAAGTTTTAAGTTTTTCAAAACCCTTTTGTTGCTTTGCTATTGTTTTCAGGCTATCAATATTTGACAAGACCCTGATATCTTTAAATAGGATATGCTGTGCAGAAGATTCAGGAAAAAAGATTAAACTAAGTAATGAGGTAAAAAGCAACCGTTTAACAATACGAGCGTACATTATTGGGTTCATAATCTTTGTTTATAATGGTAGGTGATGATTATCTTATTAATTTCTAATAAAATTAAAAATCTGACTATAGCCCTAGCTGATAATACTGAGTTTCATTAAGAGCAAAGGGTTAATTCGAACTCTGTTTACTTCCTGGTCGGTCTTGCGGTAAAACACTTTATCATGCTTATTGGGCTAATTAATTTTGTAAAACTGCTTACTTATGTTCAATCATTTTACCGAAAAGAGAATCAGTTCTTCCATCGCTTATGCCTCTTCAAATACTCAGGCAATACAATGCCAGCCATGGTATTTCTTACCATGAAAAACAACACGAATCACAGAAAAATGGAGTAGTGTTTACAAACAATAAACGGGATTGTCGGTGATAAACTCTCTCCTTAACATGCACTGAAGAAGTTGAGTAGTTTTATCAAAGTAAAATCATATACTGTGGATTTCAACTCAATAAAAATGCTCTGATAAAGTTGACTAGTTTCAACAAAACAAAAGCATATTCTTTAGACTACAGCCCAATATAAAAGTCTCAGAAAAGATTAAGATTTATAAAAAAAAGATTCAGCAATTACTGCATGTAGCAAAAGAGCAAATCTCAATTATCAAATAATGCCCTCACAAGATAGAATCCGCCGATATTGATTTTACTGCAAATCTATTATCTTATCTGCTTCTCTAATACCACTTAAGTAAGCCCCATGAACTGTCGAGAAGAAATCTTTGTGCGTATGTTCGCCAGCAAAAAAAAGGCGGTTATCGATGCTGGAAGCCAAATCATCAAACTGGTTCATTGAGGTCATACCTACCTGTGTGAATGAATAAGACCCATAACTATCTGGGTTTGAAAACCATTTTGTACGAAGAAAACTGCTTGGGCCAGGAATATCGCTTCCGTATATATCGCGTAAGTGCAGCATGATTTCATTTATTACCTGCTCATCAGTCTGGGCTTCTGAGTCTCTAGCAGCTTGAGCGTAAGCAAAAGTCATTAATGCATTAGTATTTGGCCGCAAGCGGTTAGTATTCACAAAGAAATTATACTTATCTTTTACTTTTGGTGTATAAAAAATAAATGCGTTTTCATCCCAGAATTGTTTGTGCCATTGGACAAAAAACTTATTAACTGAATTCATGCCTATTTTCTCAATGGCATTTTGTTTGAAAGCAGGCAACTGTGGAGTAAACGAGATAACTCCTTTCTTCAATACGCCCAAAGGCACGGTAACAACGGCATAGTCGGCTTGATATACTTTAGATTTTGTAGAAACAATAACCTTTTGGCCCGAATAATCAACTTTTACAACTCTTTCATTCAATTGAATATCTATTTCTTTAGCTAAAAATTCAGGAATACAATCGTACCCATTAGTTATCATCTTTTCAGAATCATCATATAGTTCACCCTCATAATAAAACAAGGAAGAAAGCTTATCTAAATCTCCGGTATCAAAAGTTAAATACGAAGACGCTAAAAACTGATATATCCTATTTCCTGCAAGTTTTGGATAGCTTGACTGATATACCTCTTCAAAGCTTTGATTAACTGAGCCTCTTTCTGACAGCTTCTCAAGAATTGTATAGAAATCATCTTCAGCTTTTGCAAAAGTGTTTTGACTATATTTTGCACCGCCTATGTCATAAACTATTATGTCTGAATTGTCGATAAAAATACTGGCAGCTCCAGCCTGGCTGGCAAGGTCTATCAACGGATTGCCATTCACTCCATGAATCCAACTTGCCCCCTCATCAAACGGCACGCCTAAGGTACGATTTGTACGTATTCTCCCTCCTACCTTATCTTGCGATTCAACAACGGTCACTAAAAAACCATTCTGCTTTAGTTTTTGCGTAGCGGCCAGTCCTGATATGCCTGCACCAATGATAATAACTGATTTTCTGGTTTGAGTATCTATTAATCGCTCTTTGCATGACATACTCAAACCTGCAAAACCTAAACCCGCATGTTTAATGAAATTCCGTCGACTCAACAGAATATGACCAATCTTACTTATACTAATCATAGCTTAATATGGATACATCCATAAAATAATAATTAACAATGAGGCATAGGTCTCAAAATTAACCGGGTACCTCAGGTTAGTTTATTTTTCTTATACACCCTATCTGACGGTTCCATGCAAAAAAAGTAACAATGCTTGTTTCAAACAATACTGCTTGCCAAGAGCTGACAAGGCATGTATAAAGTGCAGTGTATGTAATCATACCCTGCATTTTATACATCTTTACATTATTGGATTCAGATTATGAATAAGGGCAAGACCTAAATTTCAGGATGCAAAACTCCATTTTAAAGTATCTAATACTTTTTTCCTGTAACTCCTGCCAATAGGAATGAATGTATTATTGATCAAGGCGCCATCAGTATCTATGGAACTGATGAAATTCACATTGACAATAAAACTATGATGGCATCTCTGAAATCTATAATCCAGTTTGGTAATTAACTGAGAAAGAGACACCTTAATGGAGTTTTTCCTCTTTTTGGTAACTATTGTAGAGTAGTTTCTGTCACTTTCAATCCAATGAATCTCATCAAATGGGACCTGAATATACTTGTTACTATTATCTTTCAGAATCAGATAGTTACTTTGCTGCTCAGCAAATATCTTTTCAATTATCGAAATTAAGGTTATTGGATGGATTGGTTTAATCAGGTAATTTATTGCCTTAATTGACTTTGCCTTTTCGTAAAAAATCAGGTCGCTTGAAGAAGTGATAAGAATTATCGGTATTTTATTTTGATTGGCAACTTCAAGTACATCAATACCACTTTTCTCAGTACTGAGTATCAAATCACAAATAATCAAATCAAACTTTGTGGTTTGTTTGACTTCCATGAAATCTTCATAGTTGTCTACACAAGTAATGTCATAGAAATCGATCGACAGGTTTTTTACCAAAATCACTTTAAGAGTTTCAGCATAGATGAAATCATCTTCAATTAATAAAATCTTCATATAGCAGTATTTTTAGTCTAATCAAAAAAGCAGTTTATTAAATCTTTGCAAATATTGCTGTATTTATAGATATAATATTAACAAAAATCCCCTGAATATTACGACTAATCCCCCCAATGGCACTACTCATATACATTATTTAATTTTCCTTATTTTATTTGCTCCCACAATATCAAATATACTGTTGAATTATTTAAAATTCCTTTTGCTATATGTTTAACCCTACGTTAAAATATCGGATAGTGTTTAATACGATTGCACTTGACTTAGAAGAGCTTTTTAAAAGTGAGAAAGAATATACCTTATCAAAAATCTCAGAGAAAGACTATCTTCTGGCTTGCCTTTGTATGTCTTCAGAACCAAATAAGCTATTGGCAACTGAAGCCAAAAGTAATTATAATAATGATAATTACTTACTGCTCGAAATTATCAAAAATGATAAAAACGGAGACAGGAATACCTCTCAATCGTTTGTTCTGCTTTTAAGCATTGAAGATTTAATCAAAGAAAATTTTTCTACGCTTAATAACTTATTAGATGCCGTTGATAAGTGTAAAGAAAATCAGATTCTGAATCTGGTTTTGAGGAAATTTGTGGATGATTTTGATTTGAATTTTGACCACTATATACTGAAAGAACATTATTTAGAGATATGGGGAGCGAACCTCAAGCATGCATTTATAAATATACTCTTAAAGTTAGGTTCAGATAACACAGCCTCTCTTAATTATGAGACCAAAAAGTTAGAAGAACTCAGACAATATCTGGCAACCAATATTTACCGAACGGCGCCAACTATTGAGAAGATGGCCTACATGGTAGAAATGAGCCCATCAAAATTTAAAAATTACTTTAAAAAATATACTGGTTACAGCCCACATCAATATATTTTGACTGTCAGACTAACCAAGGCATTTGAACTCTTATCAACCGGGGAGTTCTCAATTTCACAAGTAGCTTATAAGGTTGGTTTTCACCATCCAGCTTCTTTTAGTCGGTTTTTTAAGCAAAAGTTTTATTGCTCCCCCTCCGAAATAATGCAGAATAAATTAGCATCATAAGGAGATAATGGCAATCTAAAAATGAACTTGTAAAATACCGGAGAGAAGTTTTGCTTAGATAATAACCGTTGGGTTTTCTCTGACAGTTATTTATATAATATGCAAATATTATGCTTGTACACTTTTCTAATCGCATATTTAATCTTGAAGCTTCTGGCTATCAACTTGTTCATACTCTAAATCTGCACAACTTGTAGAATCGCCCTTTAAAAGGGATTGCGATCACCTTTAACACTCAATAATGTAGTTTAAATACTTCCCTTTAATGATTAAAGGGAAGTTATTTCATCTATACAGTATCTACTTTAAACGAATTGTTAAAATGGAAAAAAAAACAGATATCAAGAATTATCTATTCCAGAATTACGATGAACTGTTTCTATTAATTCTGTTCATCACAATAGTAGCAGTTAATTGTGCGTCACATTAATTTCAATTTATCAGTTGTAAGCACTTTTAATGATAATAATTCGCTTGTTCAGTTTTGTCGAGATTAATCAACTCAACATTAACGCATTCAATAGTCTTTCTATAACAAAGAAACAGTTTGAGTTTATCTTATTTTGCTAAAATGATTTTGTACTAAACCTATTTTTTTATAAATATTTAATAAAGCCTACTCAGTACCAGCTCATTTGCCTCGGCCAAGATACTTTTAGACCCTTAGCATTCATTTTGACTCATAAAGTAAAATACGAACAGTATATGAAATAATAACACCAAAATGTAAAAATCTTCCCCACAGCAATATTCGCAAGAACCAATACATAGAACTCTTCAGAGTAAAAGTATAAAGAGGGCTGAACTTTATACTGTCTTATGATGGTGTTTCTGCGAAAATCGGGTCAAGCTTAAGCAATGCAATTTTTTCAAAGCTAATCGCTTTGAGGTGGCTGCTTTTTGCTCAAATGTTCATTTTAAATGCAAATTAAATAACTAATCCTATGGAACTGGCATATAGTTTCTCAAGCTTATACAGCTTTATTGATGCCTTAGAAATGGTATCTCAGAATTCAGATAACCCAAGGCAGGGTATTTTCTTACAAAAAGAGATACAACCTGGCATTGATATACTAGTTTTTAATATTAAAAGTAAAGATGATATTAACTGGCTGCAATTTTCTGATAACGAGAATGAAGGCATTGCTATTTGC
>CALRLS020000358.1:0-6039 GCA_943368815.1 Cyanobium sp. NIES-981 | reverse complement strand
TATCAAAATCTCATTTGTGATTTGCGGGGCTGAATAGTCTATGAATATCCAACGACTATCGGCAATTGCTGAATACCATATAAATATATTCAGAAAAAGAACTCCTGAAAAGAGTTTATATCATTTATATGCCCATTTTGGACATATAGGGAAATACTTTGCCCTGAACGAAACAATAAACTAAACTAAATAACAAACCTTCTGAAGATTAAGAAGAGAAAGGCTTGCACCTCTCTTGCTGACGTGGCTCCCGACTTCAATCATTCCCCGAAGCTGAGCGGTCGGAAATTCGGGTATTTGATTGAGTCGGACAGCTCCGTACTCCGCACACCGCCTTTTCCTATTGTTTAAGTTACACCATATAAACCACCTTTACTTGTATGAAAAAACATTTATACTATCTGACGGTCATGTTACTTCTCCCCTTTTGTATACTGGCACAAGATAAAGTGCTGACAGGGGTAGTAAGTTCTGTTGAAGAGGGTGCGCTGCCGGGGGTTTCGATTGCCTTAAAAGGAACGGCTCTGGGAACATTGACAGATGCCAACGGTAAATTTTCATTGAAAGTACCTGCGTCCGGTGGCATTCTGGTTTTCAGTGCCATTGGTTTTCAAACGATTGAAGAAAAAATTGATAATAGAACAACCTACACTATCTCATTACTAACTGATTCAAAAGCATTAAACGAAGTAGTAGTGACGGCTCTCGGCATTTCGCGTGAGAAAAAATCATTGGGTTTCTCACAGCAGGAGGTAAAAGGAGAAAACCTTGTTGAAGCTCGCTCAACCAATGTAGTGAACTCATTGGCAGGACGGATAGCAGGTGTCAGAATCAGCAGTAATGGCGGCCCGGGTAGCGGCTCAACCATTCAGATTCGTGGTTCATCTTCTGTTTCAGGCAATAATCAACCCCTGATTGTATTAGATGGAGTGCCATTGCAACAACAATATGACAAACAATTCGGAGGAGGGATATCAGAAATAAATCCGGACAACATTAAAGATATATCGGTACTAAAAGGGCCAAATGCGGCTGCCCTTTATGGATCAAGAGCTGCCAATGGTGTAATTTTAATTACCTCAAAAGATGGTTCAGGCTCAAAGGGACTGGGAATTGAATACAATGCCAATTTTACAGCAGAGCGCCCATTAGTGAAACCTGATTTTCAGAATACTTATGGTGGTGGCAATGGCTATACCACCTGGTATTCAGACGGCTGGAGTGGCACTATCCAACCCGATGCCTATGACCAATATAAAGCTGCTTATGGCTTTGTATCACCCGGAAAAACTACCGGAACCGATGGAACAGATGAAAGCTGGGGCGCTCCGATGGATGGCCGTCTCGTTCGCCAATGGTTTACCGGAAAAGAAGTTGCCCCTTTGACTCCTCAACCAAACAACTGGAATGAGTTCTGGGAAACAGGCACCTCATTCACTAATCACATTGCCCTTTCAGGAGCCAATGAAAAAGGAAATTTCCGCCTGGCCTATGATAGACTGGATCAGAAAGGAATTGCCTTTGCTAATGGTTTTGAAAGAAGCAATTTCAAACTAAATTCAAGCTATAATCTCACTAAATATCTTTCAGCTACTGTTTCAGGCGAGTATATTAAATCAGGTGGTAACCGCACCTATCAGAATGGAGACACATTTATCTGGTCTCACAGACATGTATCATGGGATCAACTGGCTAATTACGCAGATTATAAAGGTGTACATATCCAGAGAGCCGTGGCAGGTAAATTGCCTGATACTGACCCACCAAACTGGCAACATACGTATTTTACTAATCCATACTATACCAATAAATATTTACCGAATACAAACGACAAAGATCGTTTAATCGGAAATATTGCCATCAATGCAAAAATTCTACCCTACCTAAAATTAATGTTGCGCTCAGGAACTGATATGTGGACTGACACAAGAATTAACATTGCCAACTTTGAAAGAGTACGTAATGGCAATAAAACTCCCGGTACTTATTCTGAAGAAGTTCTTCGTCGTCAGGAAAGCAATCATGATTTCTTATTAAGTTTTGATAAAAACTTCGGTAAAACCTTTTCGTTGGTTGCTCAGGCCGGAGGAGCACTCAGAACCAATTATTACAAGAGAAACTATACCAGTGTAGGCGAACTGGTGGTTGATGGGGTTTATAACCTGTCTAACTCTAATCCAAGCCAGAACTCAGTAGCCAGCCGTATTGAAAAACAAAACGTACAAAGTTTATATGGTTCAGTGCAATTAGGCTATAAGAATGCACTATTTCTGGATGCAACCGCCAGAAATGACTGGTCAAGCACTCTTCCTGCCAATGCTCGTTCTTATTTCTATCCATCGGTTTCTGCCAGTGCAGTAATAACTGACCTGATAAACATTCCTAAGAATATCCTGTCTTTCGGAAAAGTAAGAGCTAGTTGGGCACAGGTAGGAAACGATGCTGATCCTTATCAATTAGCACAGACGTTCCGTGCAAGTGGCTCTTGGAACGGTTCAATTCCTGAGTATTATGAAAACATTACCATCTCAAATTCAACCCTAAAACCTGAAATTACGACAGGAATCGAATTCGGCCTCGACCTTCGTTTCTTTAAAAACAAAGTCGGCTTAGACTTTACCTACTACGACCAGACTACCAAAAACCAGATTCTGGGTGTTGAAATCTCAAAAGCCAGTGGCTATGACAAACGTATTCTGAATGCAGGTAAAATCAACAACAAAGGCCTGGAAATTACCCTATCTGGCACACCGTTTGAAACAATCGGTGGCTTTAAATGGGACGTAGCACTGAACTTTGCCAGAAACAGAAACCTGGTTATAGAACTGGCTGAAGGTTTAACTACCTATACCTTGCAGGAGCGTAGAGGTCTAATCTCGATTGCACAAGTGGGTCAGCCTTATGGAGCACTCTACGGAATTGGCTTCAAACATGCACCTGACGGGCAAATCATCTACGCTGATGGCTTACCGGTAGTTGAAACAACCCCAAGAGTATTGGGCAACATACAACCTGACTGGACAGGTGGTATCTCAAACACCTTCACTTATAAACGTTTGAGTTTATCTGTATTGATTGATGTGAAAAAAGGCGGTGATTTCTTTGATGAAGGTACCGGAACTGCCCGTTGGACAGGTCAATATGCAGAAACTGCCATTGGCCGTGAAGAAGGTGTAATTGGCAATGGCGTTAAAAATATCGGAACTGCCGATAAACCCCAATATGTTGCCAATGATGTAATTGTAGCTGCCAATCAATTGTATGGCTATAATAACCCGAGAAGATACCACGAAGCAGCTATTTTTGATGGGAGCTATGTAAAATTGCGTGAGGTTTCATTAGGTATCCGTTTGCCTGAATCTTTATTGAAAAGAGTTAGAATTCAGAATGCAAAACTTTCTTTAGTAGGCAGAAATCTTGCAATCTTATTCAAGAATACGCCTCATATCGACCCGGAAGTTGACCGTTTTGGTGGTAATTCACAAGGATTTGCCTATGGTGAACTACCATCATCAAGAAGCCTTGGTTTCAATTTATCTCTTGGGTTCTAATCAGCGTAAGCTTTTTTCACTAAAAAAAGAAACATTATGAAATCATATAAAATATTAGCCTCAATTCTGGTTTTATTGAGCCTGTCTCTGAATTCATGTACTGATGAATTCGACGAAATGAATACTGACCCCAATAACCCGACAAGCATAAGTCCGCAATATTTATTGCCTTATGCCATCGAAAAATCGGTTGACCGATACTGGGGTGGAAACGTTAGATTTGAACGCCTAAATCTGGATGGCTCTATGCTCTGGATTCAATATCTGGCAAGAAATATCTATTCAAACGAAGGCGATAATTACGGTATTACCCCTACTTTCTATAACAACACCTGGAAATCATTCTTTAACGATGGTCTGGTTAATTTCCAGAGTATCATCAAGCAGGCAGGAGCGGATAGCAAAACACCAAATACCAATTATGAAGGTTCGGCAATGGTTATGCGTACCTGGGTTTTCTCAGTCTTAACAGATCTCTATGGCGCAATTCCTTATTCACAGGCATTGAAGGGTACTGACGGCACACCTGTATATACACCTGAATATGACTCAATGGACAAAGTCTATGCAGGCCTAATCAATGACCTGAAAATTGCCAATGAAAAACTGATAGTTGGCGGCCCGGCTATTTCCGGAGATATTTTATATGAAGGCAATATTCTGAAATGGAAAAAATTTGCCAATTCATTAAGACTCCGTCTGGCCAACCGTCAGGCATCTAAAAAACCTGCGGAATCGAAGGCTGTAATGGCTGAAATACTGGCTGATGCGGTTAAGTATCCAATCTTTACCAGCAATGATGACAATGCCCTTCTGAAAAATACTAATACCCGCCCAAGTAATAACGAATGGCACGAAGTAATGGTACAGGGTAGCCGTACTGACTGGAGCATGAGCAAAACCTTTGTTGATAAATTGCAGGGTCTGGGCGATACCCGTTTATCAGTTTTTGCCAATACGAACGGAGCAGGCAAATACGAAGGTATTCCAAATGGACTTCCGGATGCCATTGCTACCACATTTTTGAGTTCTGCTTCAACATTAGGTAGCTATTTTACACAGGCTGCTGCGCCAAGTGTTATCATGACTTATAGCGAATTACAATTGATTCTGGCAGAAGCCGCCATTGATGGTGATATTTCCGGAGACGCCACAGCATATATGAAAAAAGGCATCCAGGCTTCTTATGACCAATATAAAGTGACAGTTCCGGCAACTTATTTCGAAACTGTAGGCACTGCTACCCGAGAAAAGATTTTAGACCAGAAATGGATTTCACTCTTTGGAAATGCAGTGGAAGCATGGACAGAATATCGCCGTACGGGATTTCCGGTATTGCCTGCTAAAGATTCACGAGCAGTTTTTGAAAATGAAGGTGTATTACCTACCCGTTTGCCATACCCGACCACTGAATACTCATTGAACAGAATCAGCCTCGATAAGGGTGTAACCTTGAATGGTGGGGCTGATAATATGAGAACCAAACTCTGGTGGGTTGAAAAATGATTTTCGGTGGAGCTCATTTCGGTACTGAAATCAGCATATCCCGTGGATTAATATTTACAAAAATGACGGATTAATCATCCGTCTTTCACTCAAAATTTTAAAAACATGAAAAAGACCGCCTATATATTGTTTTTAGGGCTAATCATACTGGCATCGGCCTGTGAAAAGAAAGACCCTTTTGTTGACAGAGTAGTTTCTCCGTTGCTTTTTCTCGTACTGGATGAAAACGGAGTAGCATCTTCAGGATTAACTACCGAGCCAACGGTTAATAGTAAAATTTCGAAAGATGTAACTTTCTCCATCAAATTAGTTGAATTAGATAAGACCAATATTTTGGACAATACCAAGGGTATAGATTCTCTTGCCGTAAAGTCGTTAGTGGTTTCTTTATCTACCAGAACTGGCACCAAAATTGGTGATTTAACAACTAACGATAAAGGAATTGCAACATTGACGAAATCATGGGCTGATTTGGGCATCGCAGCTCCCAAAGCAGGAACCACCCTTTTATTAAGCTGGACGGGTAAATACAAAGAAGTGGCGTTTACGAAGTATACCCGTATTCAAGGAGCGAATTAATAATCATAGGTTGAATAGATAATGTATAAACTCATCTCAAACTTTAGAGATGAGTTTTTTTTATAACCTGAAACCGAATAAATTCGGTGCCTAATGTAACAAAGGAATTATTTCTAATAGCGTGATGCGGACTTAAGCGACCGACGCCCGGTCCGCATATGAAAACAAAAAAGACCTTTGTTCCCTTAGGCGGCGACTTTAAGTCGCTGTCATTAACAGTAAAGCACACATAAAACCTTAGTTAAACTATAATTTAAAAAGTTTTTGAATCTTATAAGCCTCAATCAACAACGATTTTCCTACTTCGTACCAATATCCATCACCAATACTTACAAAAGTGCCTTTGTGCGCCGGTTTCTGATTAAAGGCAGTATCCATGATATACTCCCCTGAAAAAGTATTT
>CALRLS020000357.1:0-6044 GCA_943368815.1 Cyanobium sp. NIES-981 | reverse complement strand
TGAAAACGGCTCTTCCCTCCTGTTACAATTTTTATTGCTGCCACAATATCCTGATTGAAAGATTGCACTTCACTTAATTCATGCCAATACTCAATATCTTTTTCAGGTAGTACCAATATAATCTGAATGTCGGCTACAGACAAAAAACGCTCAATTGTATGCAGCAGAATAGGCTTTCCTGCCAAAGGAAGAAACTGCTTTGGTACTTCGCTTCCCATACGGCTACCACTCCCTCCTGCTACTATTACGGCATATTTTTGCTTTTCCATTAGACTTGCATGATGATTGGTTTATAAACAAACCGGGAAATGACAGAATCATTTCCCGGTTCAAAACTAGCATATATAGACTTATTACAAAATCAACATTACATCGCCATAAGTAAAGAACTTGTATTTTTCTTTAATGGCTTCTTCATAAGCTTTCATTATCAATTCATAACCGCCAAACGCACAGGCCATCATTATCAGAATCGACTCAGGCAGATGAAAGTTTGTTAATAGTGAATTGGTAATTTTGAATTCGTATGGAGGAAAGATAAACTTATCTGTCCAGCCATTATCAATTGGTTTCAAATGATTGCTTGCCGATACCGATGATTCCAATGCTTTTAAAACAGTAGTACCTACAGAACATACTTTGCCTTCTTTATCAATTGAGCTATTAACAATGTTGCAAGTCCTTTCAGGAATAAAGAAGTTTTCTGAATCTGTTTTATGCTTCGTCAAATCCTCCACATCAACCTGACGGAAAGTTCCGATACCAATATGTAAAGTAACAGGGCAAAAATTAACACCGTTAATCTCCATACGTCGTTGCACATTCTTAGTAAAGTGCATACCTGCCGTTGGTGCAGCTACGGCGCCTTCTTTGTCGGCAAAGATAGTCTGGTATCTTTCACGGTCCTGGTCTGTAACTTTTCTCTTGATTACATCAATCGGCAATGGTGTTTCACCTAATTCATGAACCGCCTTCATCATCTCTTCGTGTGAACCATCAAACAAGAAACGGATGGTACGGCCACGTGATGTAGTATTATCAATTACTTCTGCTACTAAATCGCTGTCTCCAAAATAAAGTTTGTTACCAACTCTGATTTTTCTTGCCGGATCCACCAGAACATCCCATAAACGCATTTCACGATTCAGTTCACGCAATAGGAATACTTCAATTTTAGCGCCTGTTTTCTCCTTAGAACCGTATAGACGGGCAGGGAAAACCTTGGTATCATTTACTACTAAAGTATCGTTTTCACCAAAATAGTCAACGATATCCTTAAACATTTTGTGTTCAATTTTCTTAGTTTTTCTGTGTACTACCATCATGCGTGCTCCATCACGTTGTTCATGAGGGTACATGGCTATAAGGCTATGTGGTAAATCAAATTTGAATTCTGAAAGTTTCATTTTGTAGACTCCCCAATTCCACTCAAAGCGGAAAATTTTTGTTGATTTTCTTCATGTCTGGGGGTTTTGTTTTCCGGCATGAAGAAATATAGGTAAAGAAATATTAATTACCTTGTATTAATAAGGTCGCAAAGGTACTAAATCAGGATAGGGGGTGTCAAGTGTTTTAGAAGAAATGTTTAAAAATGGGGTCAAACATTAATTTTACCCTTCATATAAAGTTTGCCATGTCCTGCAATCAGCACTCTGTCTCCGGCAAGTTTGCAATGCAAGCTACCCTTTCGTGCTGAAATCTGCTCAACTTCAAATTCAAGCTTGTCTAATTTATCAGCCCAGTACGGTATTAATTTGGTATAGGCCGAGCCTGTAACCGGGTCTTCGTCTATTCCGGCAGCAGGAGCAAAAAAACGACAAACAAAATCCAGTTTTTTAGCTCTGGCTTTAGCTGTTACAATTACACCACGTGTCTTTACTATTTTTAAAACACCAAAATCGGGTGTAATGTTTTCAATATCGCTTTGAGAATTGTAAACCAGTAAATAATCTTCTCCGGCCTGATAGATTTCTTTCGGCTTTTTACCTATGCCTTCAATAAGCCCTACAGGCGCACCAATAGGTATTACACTTTGTACAGGAAAATCCAATTCTAATAATTTGCCTTCCCTTCGCACTTTCAGTATACCACTCTGAGAATCAAAAATAATGGTATCAGCAGTATACTTCATCAGATTAAAAACCACATAAGCAGTTGCTAATGTTGCATGCCCACAAAGGGCTACTTCTATGGTTGGGGTAAACCATCTGATATGAAAACCTGCTTCGGTTGGCACAAAAAAAGCTGTTTCCGAAAGATTATTTTCCAGAGCAATTTTTTGCATCAGGGCATCGGGCAACCACTCTTTCAATGGAATTACCGCAGCGGGATTCCCACCAAAAAGCTTATTCGTAAAAGCATCAATCTGATAAATGGTTAATTGCATACCTAATTTGCATTTAAAAACTAACTTTTCTTTGCTGCTACCTGTAGTTTAGTAAGAAACAGCATCAAGCCAATAATACTTAGAAAATAAACCAATGTCCGTGAATCTATTAGCCCACGACCGATGGATTCATAATGAAAACTCAGTCCAATATAATCAATCAGGTATTGAGAGGAGCCATTAAATAATTGCGCCAATTGATGAAGCCCGTCATACATCAGGAAACAAGCCAAAGCACCAATAACGAATGCAACAACCTGGTTATCGGTAAGAGAAGAAGCCCATAGGCCAATGGAGGCAAAAACACCACCTAAAAAGAAAAGACCAATATAAGAACCTATGATGGCTGATGTATCTATGTTCCCGCGGGTACTGCCTAATTCATAAACCGAATAATAATACAGGAAAGTAGGTAACAGTGCAATGAGAATCAATATGAAGGCAGCAAAAAATTTACCCAGAATAATCTGCCAGTCCGTAAGGGGTTTTGTAAAAAGTAACTCAATAGTTCCGCTTTTAAATTCTTCTGAGAACAAACGCATAGTAATGGCAGGTATCAGAAAGATAAAGATATAAGGCGCCAGTTGAAAAAAACTGCTCAGGTCGGCAAAGCCGTAGTCCAGTAAATTTCCTTCAAATACCCATGTAAATAAGCCTGCTAATACCAGAAAAACTCCAATAACTATATAGGCAACCAGTGAATTGAGAAAACTATTGAGTTCCTTTCTAAAAATTACGTACATCTGTTAAAAATTCATTTGGGGTTTTTCTTTCTTCATTACCGCTGAGATTATTAACGAGAAAATGAAGCCGAAAAATATAAAGAATAATACACCTATTACAAATACCATTCCCGGGCTGGTAAATTTACTTACCATTTCCATTGCCTGTTCCACCTGTTCCTGCGTCATTCCTCTTGCTTCCATCTGCTCACGCTGCATGTCAGACATCTGTTGCATAATGGTTGTATCAATAAAAGTTATATACAAAAAAGAGAAAATAGAAGATATTAAAGCTGATACCGCACTAAGCAAGGTACCAAGTCCTAATCCTTCTCCAAAACCCAGAAAATTGTTGTTCAGCGTTCTGTACTCTTTTAGCGCCATTATGATTCCTCCTATTAAAAACAGATAGGATACATAAGATGAAGCGGAGTTCTTAATAAAAAGACCTGTCATAAAAGAAATAACACTGTAAACAATGATTATTACAGAGGTGATAATGCCCCATTTAAGTGCGATGCGAGCTGATGAAGGTTTTTCCATAATGTCGATAAGATTAAGGTGTTAAAAAGATTGACCAATTTATTGAAAATTTATGAAACTGTATACGTATGCCTCCTGAAAATCAATGAAATGATGGTAACTGCCACAATACATAGCTGTTTTTTAGCCAATTCGTCTAAAAACACATATCCGGCCGTTGGTATTTGATTGGCCTGACCTAATAAATTCGTAAAATCATCAAGCCCGAAATTCTTAATATGGCTGTCTTTTATTTTCATAATAGCATCCACATTTTCTTTTACCCAAAGCAGGATTGACTCATTGCCTGCCAGACGAATAAAGAAATAGAAAAAAGTAGCCGTAATAAAAGCAGCAAAAAGGTTGGTCAGGAATCCGACAGAAAAGCCTTCGGTAAAAGTAAGTATCCCCTTATTGGTCGCTCTGTAGGTCCAGATTGCTATTAATATAAATAAAATATTGATACCAAATGCAGGCAGTTTATAACGCCCGAAAGGGCTTTTATGAATGCCATAAAACTGAATCAGGGCCACTATGATGCATATAGCTGCGGCAATGCTTCCGTAATATAGTGAATGTCTGACTATTCTGTTTTTTAACATAAGAATTTTATTCATTGGAGCCAAGTTCAGCGAAAACCAGGCTGAAATTAAGCAAATTGATTTTTATTTATCACCGCCACTACTTTTCCTTTCATGGTATGGCCAACAAACGGTGTATTCTTAGCTTTTGAACGAATATCTTTTGCGCTAAAAGTCCAGGCAAGGTCAGGATTAAACAGGGTCAGGTTTGCAATTGTCCCTTCCTGAATTGTATCTGCCCCCAGGCGTAATAGTTTAGCCGGATTGGTCGTCAATTTATCTATCAGGTCTTCAATCGGTAGCCCTGCGTGTTTATTTGCTACTGCAAAAGCAGTTTCAAGGCCTATGATTCCGAAATCTGCCATATCAAATTCCAGGTTTTTAGATTCTTCGTCCTGCGGATTATGGTCTGATACAATCACATCAATTGTACCATCGGCCAGTCCGGCTTGCAGTGCCTCAATATCAGTTTTTGTTCTGAATGGAGGATTTACTTTCAGATTGGTATCAAATTCTTTTAAATCTGCATCCGTAAATGCCAGTTGATGCGCTGCAATATCACAACTTACAGGCAAACCTTTTGCTTTAGCCTCTCTGATTAGCTCCACCCCTCTTTTGGTTGAGATAGTTGAAAAATGCAAAGCTGAATCTCTTCCTTTTTCTGCAACCTGGCTGAATGAATACTCTAAAAGTTTCAGGTCTCTCATAATAGTGATTTCCTCGGCTGTAGAAGGCATCCCTTTCATACCTAACAAGGTACTTTCAATACCTTCGTGCATTTGCCCGAATAGTGTCAAGGTAGTCTCTTCCGGGTGATTCATTAAAAGACCATTGATTGGATAGAGATATTGCAAGGTTTTCAATAAAATATCTGCATTCCAAAGCGTATGCTCGCCATCTGTAAAAGCCACCGCCCCTGCATAGTGGAGGTCCAGCATTTCAGTAAAATCTTTCCCCAAACAATCTTTGGTAACTGCAGCGGCGGGAAGAATATCAACCACCTGTGTTTTTGAGAAACCTCTGTAATAGGCTATCGACTCTTTGGTTTGTACCGTAGGCTTCGTATTAGGCAGAGTTACAATTCTGGTAAAACCACCTGCTGCTGCTGCCCTGCACAAAGAACTTAAATCTTCTTTCGATTCATAGCCGGGGTCTTTAGGTGATACCCGCATATCAATCCAACCGATTGACACATGCAGGTTGTCGCCTTCAATTATTTTATCTGCCTTGTCTTCTATTTTATCAGCAATTTTACTGATTAGCCCCTCGATTATTAATATATCTTTTGTCTGACCATTGAAGTCAGATTTCTTGTCAATTATCTTTACAGATTTAAGCAGAGTTTTCATTTTTCTATAAAAATTCAAAAAAAATGCCCTTAGCAGGGCATTTCTATATTAATATCTTCGATTCAAAATCATGTCCTTATTATTTAGATAATATTCTGATAAGCTGTTGAATCTAATAATGAGTCTATATCGCCTGGTTCTGATACTTCTATTTTTATCAGCCAACCTTCTCCGTATGGATCTGAATTTAATAATTCAGGATTACTATTTAAGGCTGGATTAAGTTCTAATACTGTTCCGGCAACTGGTAAAAATAAATCTGAAACTGTTTTCACAGCTTCTACAGTACCAAAAATGCCGTTTGCTCCTAATGTCTGTCCTACTGTTTCTATCTCGACAAAAACAATATCGCCCAGTTCGCTTTGCGCAAAATCTGTAATACCGACCACTGCAATATTACCGCTTTCTAATTTAATCCATTCATGGTCTTTTGTGTAGCGTAAATCTGAAGGAAAATTCATTTCTTGTGAAGGGGTTTATTATT
>CALRLS020000356.1:0-6091 GCA_943368815.1 Cyanobium sp. NIES-981 | reverse complement strand
CAGATGAAAAGAGGTAAGATTTTATATTGGCAAATTCTACTTCTCCTCCATAATAAAAATCGGTTGAATAGCCATTGCCTTCAAAATCTTTACTCAATACTGGCAATTTTGCTGATTTATTGGGTTCTGTAATGATTGATGTAGTTGGTTGAGCCGGATAACCGCTCAGAATAGCAGTGATTCCTTTATCGGTTCTATCACCACTTGCGTACATATCTGAGAAATAAATACCTTCTTTCTTCAAGCCATTAAATCTTGGCGTTATTTCCAGGCCATTAATATTTCCCTGTGTCACTTTTTTCGTGAAACTTTCCCAGATAATAATTAATACGTTAGGTTTTTTTATATCGTTTCTGAGAACCTTGTTCGTTTTATTCGAACTTTCGTAGAGTTCTTTAATATTATTGCTCAATTCTTCTTTAGGTAAATATGTATAAGGATTTACCTTATCATAAGACCCATTTGCCAGCGAACTGAAAAAATTCCAGGTCGGATTAACCGCCGCAATATTGGCAAAATTATTCGTTGAGAAATACACAGTACTCTGGTTCATGGGTGAGATACCGATGCTGCCTCTGATGGGGACAAATAAGGCCAACGTAACCAGCAATGAAACAGGTATGAACGGAACATTATCTATATAATTCCAGTTGTCGATGTTGCGGGTGATAATGCGATAAACGATTAAGGAGGCTACCGTTAATAATATCAGAAAACTGATAAAAAGCTGTAATAATGGTGATGAACCTACTGAGGCCCATGCTTCCTTAGGTGTTTTTAAATAGCGCAGGGGAGTGGCATCCAGATGGTAGCCCCATGTATTAAAGACCTCCATATCTATTACTATTATCAGGTTGGTAATTAAAACCATGAGAAAAGTATAGGAGAAAATCCAGTTTTCGAGCCTGCTTTTTTTAATAAAATTAGAAAATGACACCAAAAAGAAAGGAATGACTGAAAGATAGGCCGCCATCGAAAAATCCATTCTGATTCCATTCCAGAAAATCCCCCAGATAGTCTGTAGCGTTAATATTTTTGTATCTTCAATATGATAACCTAAAAATATTACTCGTGCTACAAGAAAAAAAATCACCCAGAAACCATAATAAATTAATAAAAACTGTAAGCGTTCTTTCATCGAATCGGTTTAGTAAAATTTGTATCGGTTCAGGATATACCCCGGCAATTGAAGTTGTTTAGGATTTTTGTTATGATTTAAAAATAGGGGTGTTTTGAGTGAGCCAAATCAAATGATGAAAACATAGCATCGCTATGAAATTCCATTCCGGATTAAAATCATTTGATGCAGGCGTAGCCAAAACAACACATTTTTAAACGAAAGAAATAATCCTAAACAACTTCATTATAACATTTCAGGTATATCATCTGTTAAAGAACAATAAAGACACATTATATACTTACCAAAAGCTATAAATGTTTTTTTTATCAATGTTCTTTCTCTATTTTTAACCCCAAATATAGGACATCTCAACAAAACTACTAATAAAAAATGGCAAGATTAAGATTTAAGGCGGTTGATGAGGCGCAAAGCCGCCAAACTATTAAAGTAGATATACCTGCAGGTAAAGTGACGGAATACTATGGTGCGAATATTTTCAATGATGATGTAATGCGTGCCATGCTTTCACCTGAAGCGTATATGAAAGTAACTACTGCCATTAAAAGTGGTGAGAAAATAGACCGGGAAATTGCTGACGAAGTAGCGTCGGCGATGAAATCGTGGGCGGTGTCGAAAGGTGCAACCCACTATACACACTGGTTCCAGCCATTAACTGGCGGTTCAGCAGAAAAGCACGATGCTTTTTTTGATATTAATATTGATGGTAAAGCATTAGAGAAATTCAAGGGAAGCTCATTGGTGCAACAGGAACCTGATGCATCATCTTTCCCGAGTGGCGGTATCAGGGCAACTTTCGAGGCGCGTGGTTATACAGCCTGGGATCCGACTTCTCCTGCCTTTATTATTTATAATGAAGCAGGAACGGGTACACTTTCTGTGCCTTCGATTTTTGTTTCGTATACAGGCGAGCTTTTAGATTCAAAATCACCACTGCTTAAGTCGCTACATGCTTTAGATAATGCAGCTACTGCGGTTGCCACTATTTTTGACCGTCACGTAGAAAAGGTTTCGGCTACACTAGGTGCAGAACAGGAGTATTTTCTGGTAGACAAAGCATTATTTAATGCAAGACCTGACCTGATGATGGCCGGAAGAACGGTTTTCGGGCATGCGCCTGCCAAAGGACAACAACTTGAAGACCATTATTTTGGTAGCATTGCGCCAAGGGTAAATGCTTTTATGGTAGATTTTGAATTTGAATGTCTGAAATTGGGTATTCCGATCCGAACCCGCCATAATGAGGTAGCTCCTGCGCAATTTGAAGCTGCTCCGACTTTCGAAGAAGTAAACCTTGCCTGCGACCATAATATCTTATTGATGGATATTATGCGCAAAGTGGGTAAAAAACATAGTTTTGAGGTATTATTCCACGAAAAACCATTTGCTGGTATTAACGGAAGCGGCAAGCATAATAACTGGTCTTTAGGTACTGATACGGGTGTAAACCTTTTAGGGCCAAGTACAAAACCAAAGGAAAGCCTACGTTTTGTGACTTTTCTGGTAAACGTGATTAAGGCTGTGCACGACAATGCCGACTTACTAAGAGCCAGTATTGCTACCGCAGGGAACGAGCATCGTTTGGGCGCGAATGAAGCACCACCGGCCATTGTTTCTATCTTCCTCGGGTCTCAGATGATAAAAGTATTGGAAGACATTGAGAATAAAGAGATAGTGTCTATAGAAAAGGGTGAAAACGCTTATATCAAATTAG
Source organism: Cyanobium sp. NIES-981 (assembly GCA_943368815.1). GTDB lineage: Bacteria > Bacteroidota > Bacteroidia > Cytophagales > Spirosomataceae > Emticicia. The sequence goes on along the minus strand of CALRLS020000356.1, from coordinate 3,239 downwards.
GCTTGAACAGAATCCCGTCTATACTTCTTGACAATACCGATAGAAATCGTACATCTCCTTTTGCGTTTACCGGTAATAAGTTTGAGTACCGTGCTGTCGGTAGTTCTGCCAACTCTGCACAGCCGATGATGGTACTGAATACAATTGTGGCCAACCAATTGATTAAATTCAGACAAGCCTATGACGCAGAAATGACCGAACACGATGGCAAGAAAGAAGAAGTAATCGTAAAAATACTGAAAGGATATATCAAGGAATCGAAGAAGATTCTTTTTGAAGGAAACGGTTATTCGGAAGAATGGAAAGAAGAAGCAGCAAAAAGAGGTCTTTCGAATGTGGCTAGTACGCCTGAAGCTTTAAAGGCTTATCTTAGACCTGAGTTTATTGAGGTTTTTGAGAAACTAGGTGTTTTGACCGAGAGAGAGATTCATGCCCGCTACGAAATTGAACTCGAAAATTATATCAAGAAAATCCAGATTGAATCCCGTTTGATAGGAGATCTGGCAATGAACCATGTTGTTTCAACAGCGATTAATTATCAGGCAAAACTTGTACAGACTGCAAAGTCTTTGAAAGATATGGAATTGCACGTGGAAGCTGAACCAATCATAAGTATTATTAAGGAAATATCGGCCCGTGTTTCTGAAATCTCGAAGAAAGTGGAAGAAATGACAGAGGCACGCAAACACGCCAATGCCATTGATGACCTGGAACAAAGAGCCAGATTGTATGGTAATGACGTTAAACATTTCTTTGAAGAAATAAGATATCCTGTCGACAAATTGGAGTTGTTGATAGATGACGAAGACTGGCCTCTTGTAAAATATAGGGAATTGTTGTACATTCGTTAAATATTAATTGTAGAAGTATTGAATGAATAAAACACAATTCCACATACAAAGATTAAGGTTTGTCCAATTAAATATGATTGGACAAACTTTTTTTATTTTAGTACTATTCTTCGGCATATTCCCTCATTTCTCTGCGGCGCAAGCCGTTATTTATGACGAATTTCCCATTATAGCACAGCTTTATCAGCGTGATGATTTGAACAGAGGAACTGTGACAATTAAAGGCAGACTATATACTGAAGACTTTACTGATGTTTCGGTAATCGGGAAAAAAGACAAAAAAGATTTCTATTATAAAAAGCAAAAACTTACATTTCAGGCAGGTGAATTACGCAATGCGCCTTTTTTATTTCAACCATCGATTACTGCAGGACTGATTGAGTATGATTTCTATTTTTATGCTTTCAGAGGGAAGGATTCAGTTTTAGTAAAAGAAGTATCGCAGATATTATGTGGTGATAATATTGTAATCTATGGGCAATCAAATGGTCAGGCAAATGACCAGACCGAACTGGTAAAATTCAAAGATGAATTCAAATTTGGTCGTACTGTATTTGCTAATTTCGAAACCAACGATTATTCATGGTTTCCGACAATGAAATGGAATAATTATTATGTGGGTCTGGTAGGTTTGGAAATTCAGAAACAATTAATTGATAAATATAAAATTCCGATAGGAATCGTCAATGGCTCGGTAGGTAATAAGAGTATTGATGAACTGATGATTAGAAATGAAAGCAATCATGAGGATATTCAGAGTTATTACGGGCAGTTAGTCAGAAAGGCCAATAGAACAGGGCTAAGTAAGACTGCAAGAATATTTATCTGGCGGCAAGGAGAAAGCGAGGCATTTGAGGCCGGTAGGGCAGAGGTCTATCCTGCCAAGTTTGCTCAACTCCGAAAACAGATTTTTGAAGATTTCCCGTCTGTTAAAAAAATATATGTTTTTCAGAATAATATCTATTGGGCAGATAATAACAAGGCGGGAGATTTAAGAGATTTTCAGCGAAAAATCAATCAGATATACCCTGATTGTGAAGGTATTTCAACCATTGGCACTCCCGGTTTTGATGGTTTGCATTATACCTATGAAGGCTACCAATTGAATGGACAGGAAGTAGCAAGGCTCATTGCCAGGGATTTTATGAAGAGTACCGATACCCTGGAGATTCGCTCGCCGAATATTAAAAAAGCTTATTTCACTGATAACCGTGACTCTCTGATTCTCGAATTTGATAAGTATCAGAAAATGCAATATCCAGCTAACGCTGTTGATAAAGTTAATGGGCTGAAAGCGTTTTTTAAAGATTATATATATCTGGATGGTCTGGCAGGAAAAGTAATAGCTGGAGTAAGTGAAGGAAATAAGATTGTTCTGAAATTATCAGAGCCTAGTAATGCCAAGCAAGTAACTTATTGTCCGGATAACTTTACATTTAACGGCGAAACTGTGGCAGGGATACCCTACCTTAAAAATTCCCGGGGTTTAAGGGCATTGAGCTTTAAAAATTTTCCGATTAGTTCCGTAATCAAAACTACTAAGCCAGTATTGACAGGGAAATCCATCGGTGGAATTTTGAAACGTGCATCATTAGAATGGGCAGCACAAAACTTTGTGGTATATTCTATTGAAAAATCAGTGGGTACTCCCAATAATTTTGTGAAAATTGAGGAAGTAGTTTCACAAGGAACTTACCTTGATTTAAAGATTAAAAAAGGGATAAAGTATTATTATCGCCTGAATATTGATGATGAAGTTTTTAGTAATATTATTGAGATTTCAGTGCCGATAGAGCCATTTGGCATTGCTCAGAGTGAAGATGATATACTGGCGTACCCAAATCCGGTTCATCAGGGTACTGACTTGCAAATTGATATTCAGACACCTGCCAGTGAATTGATATTATCCGGAAACCAGGGCAATATTATTCAGCGCATTCCGGTTAATGGTGAAAAAGTGCTGATTCCTACTGCAAAACTAAGTCAGGGTATTTATCTGATAGAAGCAGTTAATGCTGATAATCGTAAAATCATCAAAAAAATAGTTATTGATTAAATTTTGCTTTGTAATGTTAAAGTTTTTCAAAAGAGTACTTATTTTCTTATCACCTGTTTTACTACTTGGGTTTGGCTATTTTATTTTTGACCCTTTTCAGATTCTTCATGCCTATCCGGCCTATCCTGATAATTATGCAAAAAGTCTGAATCGGGATAGAATCAGCACCCAGGTTTTTCTGAATAATAATACCAAATACGATTATAAATCTTTTATATTCGGTAGTTCCCGTTCGAGTGTTTTTTATACGAGAGACTGGGGAAAACATATTAATGATAAAACTCCTTATCATTTCGATGCTTCGTGTGAGACGGTCTATGGCATTGCAACTA
>CALRLS020000355.1:0-6097 GCA_943368815.1 Cyanobium sp. NIES-981 | reverse complement strand
TTAATTGCATGGCATATTTTGTTGCATTTTCCCGATCACCTAATGCATTGTATGCTATGCTGATACTATTTAAAGCATTCTGATATGTTTTTTTCGGAAGTTTATATCTTTCAATAACTGCCCTGGATTTTATAAAGTAATCAAGCGCTACATCGTATTTTTGCTTGGAGTAAGCAAGAAAACCTCTTGAATTCAGGACTCTGTAAAAACCTATTCCAAAATTCAGTTTTTTGCTCAAAGATTCCATGGCTGCTATTGCCGAGTCAGCGGTTGCATATTCACCATGCTGAATACTTTGAAAAGTAAACTCACTAAGCGCCAGAATGTAGGTCGTGTCCTGCGGCTGGGTTTTAAAGAAAACTCTGAACGAATCAATGGTCTTGGGGAATTGTGCAAATGATTGAAGTCCGGTGAAGAATAAAACGGCGTATAGTAAAAGTCTTTTTGTCATATCTGGCATCTATTTGAGTAGCGTCAGATACAAAAATATGATTTTTTATGCATAAACCTCCTTTTGCTTCATTTTTGATAAGATGCCATGATGAATAGGCAGGTTTTATAGCCAGATAACCTCAATTACTTCTTCCTTGGTAATAACAGTAGTATGCTTTACTTTTGAATTGCGCTTAAGCGTAATGAAACTGTTTTTTGCTTTTTGAGAATCCTGCGAAAGCACCTGAAACGGTGTTTTTTTATAAAAAACGGTCACAGGTTCACCTTCTTTTACAGCAATTTCCACCATTTGTTCATTTTCAGCTATTGAGAGCGTTCTGGTAATATTACGGCTCTCCATTGGTTCCCTAGCAGGATTTTGAATCAAATCAAGGGCTTTGGATGCATTCGGGATTCCGTACCCGATAAAATTATTGCCAAATGGATACAGGCTTGAAGATTTTTGCAGATAATTCTTAATTTCTACATTGGTCAGTTTAGGGTTAGCCTGTAGCATACACGCCACAAAACCTGTGATAACAGGCGCAGCCAGCGAAGTACCATATAATGAAAAACAGGCAACATTTGGTTTCAGGTAATCGAGAAAATCAGGTCCGATACTGCTATAACCCATTTTAAGCCCTGCTTCGTTGGTGGCGCCAACGGCTATTACACCTTCGGTGTCGGCTGGAGTAGAGATAATACGCCAGTCGCGGTCATCGCCTTCGTTTCCTGCTGACACTACCACTATCATCCCTTTTTCTTCTGTAGCTATTTTGGCTGCTTTGGCAATGGTGCTGGTATTACCATTCATTTGCTCAGGTTTATAATCTTCTTTTGAATTAGAAAACCCTTTTGCATAGCCTAAAGAAGTATTAATCAGGCGCACACCCAGGCTATCCATCCACTCCATGGCAGCCACCCAGTTGTCTTCCTCACCCCTGAACTCCCGGCCTCCGGTATCAGTTCTTGCCAGATAAAACCTCGATTGCGTTGCCAGGCCGAACAATAGTTTATTATTATGCGATTTCCCTGTGATTGCAGTCAGTACTTCTGTACCATGAAAATCCGATGAGGTTTCTTTTTCATCAAAATGATTGGTTTTCTTCGGATTAATATAGTCTCTTACACCTAGAATTCTTTGTTCACTAAACAAATGCCCTAGAGCCGGAGATTCGCTCACGCCATAATAGCCTGCATCAATTACCCCAATTGTAATACCGCTACCATTTAATCCGGCTTGCAGAAATCCCTCTATACCCACCTGCTTCATCACAAAATCTACTCTCAAATCATCCGCCGTAATTAGATTTTGTTTATCAGGACTAATTTTTGCCAATATTAATTTGCTATCTATCGGAATAATTTGCTGAACAAAAGGAAGGCCTTTAATGTATTGTACCTGTGAATTAGTGAGGTAAGAAGAAATGCCATTCAACCATTTAGATTCATTGACAGTTGAGATGCCACTTAGTTTTAATTGCCTTATATATGCCTGATTAACAGGCAGGTCTGTCAGTTGCGCTTCAGAGATACCCAGGTTTCTCCGGTTTTCTTTGCATTTTTCAGAAATAGCCGCATGTGAATTTAATTCTTTGTCTTTAAAAAGAACCCAGTATTTTTGTTGCGAAAAGCATTCCGCAGAAATGAAAGCAAACAAAAAAAAGTAACAGAAAAAATACCCAACCCTTGTCATACCGATGCGATAATTCATAATTTTAAACTCCCTAAACCCCTTTGTCTTGCTCATCAAAGCTATTCATCAGTGTGGTTTTAATAATAAACAAAATTTGCCTGTTAAATTTAAGCGAAAATATTGATAATCTAAATCTATTGAATTAAAATCACCCAATATGCGCTACGAACCAATTGATTCAAGCTTGTTTTTAAGTAATCGTAAACGACTTAATTCTCTATTAAAACCAAAATCAATGGTTATTGTTTTGTCGAACGATGTGATTCCGACTAATGCAGATGGCACATTGGGTTTCAGACAGAATAACGATTTTTTCTACTTAACAGGTATTGATCAGGAAGAAAGTATTCTGGTTTTATTTCCGGATTTTCCCGATGAAAATTTCAGAGAGATATTATTGATTCGTGAAACCAGTGATCACATTAAAACCTGGGAGGGTGAGAAGCTGACTAAATCGCAGGCCACCAGTATTTCTGACATTACCAAAGTAGTATGGACCAATAGCTTTGAATCGATACTACGGAAACTTGTCTTTGAGGCAGAGCAGGTATATCTGAATCTGAACGAACACGATGGTGGTGCCTGGAAATTCCAAAGCCGGGAAAGAAGATATATAACGGAATTTCAGCAGAAGTTTCCTTTGCATCGGGTGGAGAGGTTAGCCCCTTTACTACGGCAATTAAGGGTCATTAAGCAGCCGATTGAAATTGAACTCATGAAAAGAGCAATCGAAATTTCAGCCAATGGTTTTAAACGAATGGCCGGATTTTTGAAACCGAATGTACGCGAATTTGAACTGGAAGCCGAGCTTACGCATGAATTTCTGATGAATCGTTCCCGTGGACATGCCTTTCATCCAATTATGGCATCAGGTGCCAACGCTTGTGTATTACATTATACTACCAACAACAATATTTGCCGGGATGGAGAAGTTATATTATTAGATTTTGGTGCCGAATATGCCAATTATAATGCCGATATTACCCGATGCCTGCCTGTAAACGGTCGTTTCAGCCCACGTCAGAGACAAGTCTATCAATCAGTGCTGAAAATTCTGCGCATGAGCCGGAACATGATTGTAAAAGGAAATACAATGGATAGTCTTCGAAAAGAGGTGGGCAAGATAGTTGAGTCTGAATTGATTCAGTTAGGATTATTGAACAAGAGCGATGTAGAACGACAGGATCCCGAGGCTCCTTTGTACAGAAAATACTTTCCACATGGCATTTCTCACCATTTAGGGCTTGATGTACACGATGTTGGCAGTAGATACGAAACGTTTAAAGCAGGTATGGTTTTTACTTGCGAACCGGGCATATATATACCCGAAGAAAGATTAGGTATCCGCCTTGAAAACGATATTCTGATTACACAAAAAGGGAATATAGACCTGATGGAGCATATTCCGATTGAGATTGATGAGATTGAAGAATTAATGAATACTTAGAGGCTGCTCAGCAAAGTTTTTTTGAACTATCTTTGCACCCCTATAATTGTACAAACACTTATTAAAAAATGCTTTCACTAAGAAAATACTACACAGTTTTACTGGTTTTTATTTGTAATTTATTAATGGCACAAAGTGCCGATGAATTGGTGTTTAAACAGAAAATGGCTTTGCCTAAAGGTGAAACCAATGCTCAGACAGCTCTGATTATCGCTCAATCATTCATTGGCCAACCATATAAAGGCGGCACCCTCGATGCACCCACCAAAGAGCAACTGGTCTGCAATCTGCAGGATTTTGATTGCTGGACATTTGTAGAAACCGTTTCAGCCATGACTGTCACCAGACAATCAGCAAAACCAAATTTTGCGGCTTTTCTTAATAATTTGAAGAAATTGCGATACCGAGACGGGCAGATAAACGGTTATGCCTCCCGACTACATTATTTCAAAGAGTGGGCAATCAGAGCTGAGCAAAACAAGATTGTGCAGGACATAAGCGAAATGATAGGAGGGGTCCCTGCCGATAAAGAAATCAATTTCATGACCAGACACAGGAACCTGTACCCTCATTTACAGAATAATGAAGCCTTTGCAGAAGTCGAAAACTATGAGGACAATCTGAATAAATATGATTTTTACTACATTCCAAAAGCGAATGTAAGAAAAATCGAAAGCCAGATTCAGGACGGAGATATTATTGCCATCACCTCAAATATTGAAGGGTTGGATTTTAATCATGAAGGATTTGCCATTCGTAAAAACGGTAGAATACATTTACTTCATGCCTCACAGGAACTAAAAAAGGTCGTGATTTCAACAGAGCCATTGGTTGATTATCTTAATCGGTTCAAGAAGCATTCCGGTATAGCAGTTGTGCGCTTGCTTTGATAGAAGGTATCTCAAAGGCAGAATGCCCAAAAGGTTATTTGACTGGCATCAACCCGCACGGCGTCCGCCCACATCCCAACCCTTCTCCCCAACGAACAGGGCTTGGCATTGTTGGGTAATTAGAATTCTGCAAGCTTGGAACCGAAACCCAATTTAAATACTGAAGTTGAAGATAACAACTAAAAGCTAAATTGAAAAATGTCGACTTGGAACAAAAGCAAAAAGTAAGTACAAATGTTGATTGTACTTCCGTCTGCCCCAATAACACCAAACCCCATGTTAGCGGTTGGTTGTTTTCTTGTATTTAGTAATCTTTATTTTATAAAACGGTGAATTGCTTTGTCAGCATTATCTTGGAAAATGATATTTTTCAAATCAGTGTAAAATGTACTTTGATCAACCAAGTCCCCTGATAATTTACCCTCTTTACTTGCATAAAAAACGCCACTTTTATATCGGTCATCAGAAATGCCATCTACAAAGCGTTTTGCACCTACTTCCAACTCATGCACCATTCCTCCCATCAATGGGAACACAATAGGCATCATAAAATATGTCAACATAAATTTCATTGCTGGGGGAAGATTATTTGGTGCCTGAGTTCCCTTTGTATTCCCAGGACTCATAACAATAAATTTGATGTCAGGATATTTTCTTGCCATTGAAAGCGTCCACATGGCTGTTACATATTTAACGTATCCGTATGCTTGCGTTGCATCAAATTTATTGCCAAAATATGTTCCATCAAGAACACCAGCAAACTCATCTACAGAAGATGTCCTCATTGAAACTGGTTTCATTCCGAGCATTTTTACACCTGGCACAGCTTCCGCACTTACAGACAACACAGCTTTTTTTAACTTATTGTGTTTTATTAATTCTTCCACTAAAACTACATGACCTAAAATATTGGTAGCAGCCAATTCATTCATACCTGAAGGCGTAATTTTTGCCGCCGTTTTCCCAATCATTCCACCCGCATTTAAAATTACTGCATCAATAGGGTCTATTACTTTTTCTACCGCATTTCTTACAGAATTTGCATCCGAAACATCTCCAATAATAATTTCAAAAATCTTTTTTCCGGTTTTCTCTTCAAGGTCTTTTTTTGCCTCTTCAGCTTTCACTTGATTTCTACAAAAGAGAATTATTTTCTTTGTTTCTTTTTTCAATGCTAATTGTCGGGCTGTCTCTTTCCCAAGCCCAATATTTGCTCCTGTTATTAAAACACTTTCGTTCATTTTTATATCGTTTTTTATAAGTGAAAAATCACGATGCAAAAATGAAACTTATAATAAATTCAAACTTGGTGGTAAAGTTCAAAAACTGGTAAATTCAGTTCAACTACTTTTTACGATACTCAGAAGGTGTTTGATTATACTTTTGTTTGAAGGTCTTTGTGAAATGTGAAGTGTCCTGAAATCCGACTTCGTAGCAAATTTCAGATACAGATAATTCGGTTGATTGTAGCAGTTCACGAGCTTTTTTTAATTTTTTTTCTTTAATGAAATTAGCTGGTGTATCTTTAAACTGTGCTTCAAAGTCTCTCTTAAAAGTTGATAAGCTTCGCCCAGTCAAACGGGCTAAATCAACTATAGAAATGGGTGAATATAAATGTGCTTCTATAACATC
>CALRLS020000354.1:0-6103 GCA_943368815.1 Cyanobium sp. NIES-981 | reverse complement strand
TTTCCTATAAACATATAAATATTTACAATTTACAGCCCCTTGAGACGAGGTAGCGACCTACCGCTGCAAGTCGTCTCTACGAAAATGGATTTTTAATGTAGTGATATGCGTAAATACCCACATTTAGGAACTCAAATTATGGCTAACGGAAGCTTTAAAGCGTAAAACCGTAAGTTCAAATACCCAACCGTTTTTTATGGTACCTAGATTCAGCCGAACCGGGGACTGTATAATAATACATTTAAACTATTTCATCCATAGTGTTTTCATAAAACAATCATTCTGAAATGAACAAATTGCTACTTTTTTTCTTTCTGCCTTCTCTCGTATTTGCACAGATCGACAGCACTGATATAATCGTCAGTCGCATGATGGAGAAGCAAAAAATTGTCGGGCTTTCGCTGGCTATAGTAAAAAACGGAGAAGCCGTAGTAAACAAAGGCTACGGATTGGCCAATGTAGAATTGAATGTGCCCGTAAGCTCCGAATCTGTTATCAGGCTTGGGTCAGTCAGTAAGCAGTTTTTTACAACAGCCATTATGAAATTAGTGGAAGAAGGAAAATTAAGTATTGAGGATTCGGTACATAGATTTTTTCCGGATGCACCGGAAACATGGCGGCCTATTAAAATAAAACACCTGATGTCTCACAGCTCAGGTTTGCAAAGAGAAAGTCCTGCCTATGATAATTTTAAAATCCAGGCTGATATAGACATTATTAAGGCTGCTTACAGCTTACCTCTGGTTTTTAAAACCGGAGAAAAATACCAGTATTGTAATCTGGCGTATTTTATGTTGGCCGAAATCATAAAACAGGTCAGCGGTATGCCCTGGCAGGATTATATTCATGATAAATTATTTGTACCCGCAGGAATGCATAATAGCTACCTGACTGATTTTTATCGGATTATTCCTAACCGTGCGGAGGGGTATATGCATAAGCGTGATACCCTCATTAATGCCACAGCCATGTTTGCCATACGGCCCAGCGGTGGATTCCTTTCTACCTCTTCAGATATGATTAAATGGGAAAAAGCGATAGGCGAAGAGAAGATTATTCTTGCAAAAGACAATTGGGAAAAACTATGGCAACCGTTTATTAAAACGTCGGACAGAGCAAATTCAAAGGAACATTATGGTTTTGGATGGCTGATAGATGAGTACAAAGGCCATAAACTAATTGTACACGGTGGTTCTAATATCGGGTTCAGATCTGTATATGCCCGTTTTGTGAATGACGGCCTTTCAATTATCATTCTTACAAATACAGATGAAGCCAATCCGCGTGCCATTGCAAATGCTCTTGCTGATTATTATTTTAGGAAGTAAGGGTGAAAGATAATAGAAGAAAAACAGTAAATATTTTGAAGTTAAACATATTTTTTCTTTTCTGTTTCGGCAGAGTCTCCCGGGTGCACTTACCCAAAGCAATGCAAGGGCACTCTGCCGCCTGTGATTCCTCCTAAGAGCCTCAGAGTCTTGCTTTCCTTATCCTTTGCGCAAGTGAGACTCTCAAGGGACGAAAATTTGCATTACTCATAATGTTCTTTTGCTGCAACAATAACGACAATTGTATCGCCAATAACCTCATAAACAAGGCGATGCTCATGGTTTATACGCCGAGACCACAAGCCCGCCAAATCATATTTTAATGCTTCGGGCTTGCCAGTACCTGTAAATGGGTGTTCGACAAGTTCTTCTAAAAGTGCGTTTATCTTTTTTAGAACCGCCTTATTGCCCGACTTTCGATGAAAGTCAATATCATTTTTGGCTTGTTTAGTAAAATCAATACGATAACTCATTCAATACCTAGAAACGATTTAAAGTCCTCTTTTTCAACCGTTACAAAATGACCCTCTTTATATTCTTGTTGGCTTTTTTTGATTTTAGCTACAAAGTCAGGGTTATGCGGTTTCTCTTTGGTCATTTCAAATTGTATCTTCAAAGCCTTCAAAACGGCTTTTATTGCCTCTATTTGCGAGCTATCGCTTGTATAAGCGGTGATGTTAATTACTTCCATTGCTTATGCGTTTACAGGTAAATTTTGCTGAAAAAATGCTTGAAATTTTTGCTTCGTAAGCATGGTGTCAATAATTTTAAAGACCGTTGCTCTATCATCTTCTTTGAGTTGGTTGATAAGGTGCAACTTCTCAAAATCGGGCTTGCCTTCTATTTTTACCTCTTGTGGTACCACGTTTCCATAGTTCAGAATCTCATCAGTTGTCATGTTAAACAAGGTAGCCAGTTGCTTTAATTCAGTTACTGACAAATCTCTGTGTCCATTTTCCAATTTATTGTAATTGCTATTGCCAATAACTAAATAAGCTGATACTTCTTTCTGCATCAAGCCTTTATCTTCTCTGATTCTTTTGATAATTGTCCCCGTTTGCATTATCTAATCGTTTTTTTGCAAATATACAGCAATGTTTGATGTATTTCTATTAACGAAACTATTTGCGAAATAATTAAATATAAACATTCGATAAAAGAAATTTGCATTTACGATTGAAACAATCGTATAAAATATTTTTCAAGTGGAAATCCCCGATGGCAACAACTCTTTATATTAAGTTTGGTTCAAAAAAATGTCTTAGAATTGTGCGATTTACACGCTTTTCAGCATGCCACAATTCGTAATCATATTGCAGTTTTAGCCAGAATTCAGGAGACGATCCAAACGCTTCTGATAACTTAATTGCCATTTCCGGGCTTAGGCCTTGCTTCTCATTCAAAATAAACGAGATTGTTTTCTTGCTGGTGTCCAAACCTTCTGCAAGCTCAGCAATGGTTAAATTCTTGCCCGTCTCTTCTTTAATTCCCTCTATAATATCACGCAGCATTGAACCAACATGGGGCGGCCGCATACCTCTTTTTAACATAACAATTCCTTTTAATGATAATCTAAATAATCTACATCAAAACATTCACCATCAACCAAACGAAAAATAATGCGATAATTTCCTGTTACTTTTACCGCCCAAAAATCTTTTAGTGGGTACTGTTTAGGCAGAGTCTCCAGAGTGCGGTTACCTAAAGCAGTGCAAGACTCTGCCGCCTGTGATTCCTCCTAAGAGCCTCAGAGAAATCCCCTTGCTTTCCATATCCTTTGCTCACGGGAGGTTATTAGGAAACTGAAACTTAAAAGAAAGAATACGAAATACCTGAATTAATATTATAGTTGACGGAAAAACCCTGTCTTCTTCTTTGCTCTGAATAGCTTAAATCCAGGTTACTATCAATATACAAAGAAGCTCTTCGTGAGATAAAACGATTATATCTCAGATTGCTTGTCAAAAAAAAGAGGGTTTCCTGATTTAATGCGTAATCCTTAAAATTTATCCGGTATATGGAAGCGGATGTTGCAAGCCTTAAGTACGTTCTGGAATTTGGCTGAATGAGATAATTATATGTGCCAGAAGCCTGGATTGTTGAATACCTTGTGCTATCTAGTCTTAATGAGGCTGATATACCAAATGAATAACCACGTTCTGTTTTCTGACTTTTTTGCTTGTAATTACTATAGGTAAACCTGTAGGAAAGATTAGTGTTAACACCCTTGTATTTGTATTCGTAATCCGGGGTCGTTATTGTTTTCAACAATTGATAATCTCCATCAAGAGATACATAGTTTTCAATTACCCGGCCTGTTTTCCGACTAAAGAAAGAATTATTAAAATAATAATTGTCGTATAGAATTGAGTAAAACTTTAGTGGGTCTTTGGCAGTGATTTGATTCTCTTTACATACGCTATCAATGATTGCAATCTGGTCCATTACCTGAAATCTTGAATCACCAATAAAACGGGTATTTCTCGCTTTTACAATACCTTTGGCTATGTTTTCCACCTGTTCGTCAGTATAGGTATCAATCATTCCGGTCTTTTGTAAATCTTCCAGTAAGAAAATAGCGGCAACTGCATCATCAACGTATTCTAATCGTCCCCTGCCTATTCCTATGGTTCCCCCCAGTGTTAATCTTTGAAACGAAAAGCTTATTGCTAATGTAGAGTCTTTAAATTTCTGATTGGATTTATCAAAATTAAAACTGCCAGAGTATCCATACGAGATAAAGTTTTTATCGTAGTATTTCGTGATATTTTTAGAATAATCAGCACGGCATATGTTGTTCATAATATTATCCTTCACTAACAGACCCGGGTTGTTTGGCCAATCATCGCCATTGGGTCCATAAGAAATTGACCTTTCATAGATATTATAAGTTCCAACCCTTACATTAAAAGATTCAGTTAGACGCTTTTCATCAAGGTTGAAAACCCTATACCCTGCAATAGAACCAGCCAGGTTAAGACTAACTCCTCCGGTATTTGGCCGATAATTATGGTCGATACCCAGCCTTTTAAAACTTAATTTGTTTGTTAAATCATAATTAGCCTGAAGAAGGTAATACTCTTGATAGCGATATTTGAAATTGTTTAAATCAAACTCCTGAGCGTTTGTGTAGAAAGAGATTAATGCAAGTATGAGTGTTTTAAAGTGTGCGTTCTTCATTGTTTTGTGTGCTGAGTGTTTTATATTTAGTCTTTGCGATAGTTTTTTAGATTATCGGCAAAAATAGATAGTTCCGTTGTCTTAAGCACAGCATTTAAGATTTTTTATTAATACGACGACGGATAATAGAGGAGACCTCATGCTTTCCTTGTCCTTTGCGCACGAGATTCTGAGGGGACTTAAGATACCCAACCGTTTTTTATGGACATAGATTAGGCTGAAAGGGGGAGTAATGGATTTATTCTTATGGCTTCGTTGATTAAACAAAAGAATATTATGATGAATATTCGTTTTGTTACATATTGTTGCATTAAATTTATCTTGTAATTGGTGTCAATTTTGACTTTAATGCATTGGGAAATTAAATTTGTTCACTTTTCGTTAGTTCTAGAGCATTTACAATCATTTGGAAATTATATGAAAACTAAACTGCAAGCAAAACCCAATATTTCGCCAACTGCCTTTTGGGACGTTAATTTTAGCAATATAGACTTTGAAAATAATAGCCTTTTTGTCATGGAAAAGGTTTTCAATTACGGCAAGTGGTCGGATATTATTGAGGTTTTGAAATTTTATGGTATAGAAAGAGTAAAGAGAGAAATAGTGCACGCTCCATACTTCAAAAATACAACTCTTTCTTTTCTTTGCGTTATTCTTAATTTAACAGAAAATGATTTTGAAGCATATCAACGAAGACAAATAAGAAACCCTATTTGGAATCAATAAAAAATCATGCTATACAAAAATACCGTTCAACAAAGCACATACGAGCTACTAAAAAAACTCATGCAAATACCCGAATTATCGGAGTTTGTTTTAGTTGGGGGAACAAATCTTTCTTTAAAATTGGGTCACCGTATTTCGATAGACTTAGACATTTTCACTAACACCAAATTTGATAGGGACGAGGTATTTAAAGGAATTATTACAGCTTTACCTCAGACAGTTAAAATTGATGAAAGAAAACAAACAATTTGGTTAATTATTGACGGCGTAAAAGTTGATATAATTTTGCATGAGTACTCCTATATTAAACCCATAGAAGTAATAGATGGTATTCGTTTTATGGCGATTGAAGATATTATCCCTATGAAGTTGGAAGCAATGGCAACAAGGGGAGTAAAAAAAGATTTTTGGGACATAGCCGAACTTCTCAATCTTTTTGATTTACAAACAATGGTACATTTTTATGAATTAAAATACCCAAACAGTGATATTGGATACGTTATTCGTTCAATGACCTACTTTGTTGATGCCGAAATACAAAAAGATAATCCAGAAGACTTGAAAGGCGTAACATGGGAGCAGGTAAAATCAAAAGTAAAGAAAACAGTTGAAATGTACGTAAAACAGCAGATGTAAGCGAATATATGTCTTATATGCTCTCTGATAGATTTAAGTATACTCTTTCAGCAGAATCTCTTGCGTGCACTTGCCCAAAGCAATGCAAGGGGATTTCTATGATAAAGACAAAGAATTAGTTCAAGGAAAAGTTAAATTTTTCTTGTTTACGAATCAGTGCCGAAACTATATGCAAAATCTTGTTTCTAACAGCATTCAAAGCCGACATTTTGCTTTTATCTTCGGCAAGTTTT
>CALRLS020000353.1:0-6107 GCA_943368815.1 Cyanobium sp. NIES-981 | reverse complement strand
TACTCTCTTTTTTGTATTCTGCCTATTCTACGTTGTACGAAGTCTCTTACATCTTCACGCTCTTCTTTAAACAAGCCTTCATCCACACGTGCAACTGCATCTTTTACTCCCAGGCCTTTCAAATCTACTTTTTCGCCGTATTTAAAGTGTTTGTATTCACCATAGAGTTTTGCTAAGAATGATTTTTCCTTTTCGGCTTTTTCTTCAACTGACAGCTCAGGTTCAGTTAGGTTCTGAACGGCACTTCCTTCTACAGAAGCGATGATTAATGTTACCGACTCTCGTCCGACATTGTACTTAGCAGCTATATTTTTATCAGAGAATGTTTCTATGGCTGTAGTGTTTCTACCTGCTAAGGTTTCTACCTGCAAAGAAGGCACTTCCTGTACCGGATTATGGGCAACATCTTTGTTCGGTTCCTGATTCAAAGGTGTTATGACTTCTTTTACTATTGGACTATTTGTTGCCAGAACATCTGTTCTTCCGGCTACAGCTATCTCTTGTACAGTTCTGGTTGTTGATACCCCATCATATCTATTTGTTGCCCTTTCAGGTTTATTTTCAGCTATTGCATCTGTGCTTCCCTGAATACTCGGAGAAGCAGGTTGGCCTACTACGGTTTCAACGTTTGGTTTTACCTGACTTACCGTTGCCTGCATATCATCGGTATTAGGTTGTGATAGCATTCCTATTGTCAGTGCAGCCACCACCCCTGCTGCGGCTGCATAATAGCCCCAGTTACGGTTGAAAGCAAAAACTCCACCACGACGTTTGGTTTGTTTTTCCTGCAAACGTGCCTGAAATTTCTCAAAAGCTTTTTGAGAAGGCTCCTGGCGGTGTTCTGCCAGTTTCTTGGCAAAAAGTTCGTCAATCGGATGTTTTTTCATTTTTATTGATATTTTCATATCCTCTGCCGAATCGTCGGCACGTCCTTAAAGGATAATTATTAAACTGCACTCTTTTCTAATTTCACTAATTTAGTCTGCAAAATGGCCCTTGCCCTGCTCAATTGAGATTTAGAAGTACCTTCTGAAATCCCCAACAACTGCCCTATTTCCTGATGATTATAGCCTTCAATGGCATACAGGTTAAAAACCATGCGGTAGCCCTCCGGTAATTGGTCAATCAGTCTCATCAAATCTTCTGCTTCCATATTTGTACTGAAGGCTGCATCATTCGGCTCCTCAATGGCGTATTCCAGATCAACAGCTATCATTTTTTTGCTTCGTACATGCATCAACGCCTCGTTAATCATGATTCTTCTGACCCAGCCCTCGAAACTTCCCTGAAACGTAAACTGGTCTATTTTGTCAAAAATCTTCATGAAACCCTCAATCATCACATCTTCTGCCTCCATTTTATCTCCTACATAACGATGACATACTGCAAGCATCTTTGAGGCGAATTTCTCGTATAGCCGAGTCTGTGCCTTCGGATCTTGCCGCTGAACTGCCTTTGCCAGGTCGTATTCGTTAGTAAATAAGGATAAAATTCGTGTCATAAAATCATACGTTCATAAGCAAGATGCAAAAAAGTATTGAAAGGGTTGCGTGAGTGATAAAAAAATATTGCTGGTTGTGAAATATTTTTTGTGCGAGTAGGTTAATAAGCCCTGATTGTACTGAAATACTCGGTGAGTTTTTTTGAAAACTGTTTTAGCCTGCTTTTAGTATGTTTCTTAAAAATCTGTCTATTATTTTATAAAGCCCTGATAATTAAGCATCTTATAAAATGCTTATCCGGTATAATAAATAAAATTCTGTTTTTTTTCATTTTTTTTTTGGAGTTTGGTACAATGCTTGTACTTTTGCACTCCCAAATGGTCCTGTGGCCGAGTGGCTAGGCAGAGCTCTGCAAAAGCTTCCACAGCGGTTCGAATCCGCTCGGGACCTCGGAAATTCGAAGAAAAGCACCTGAAAGGGTGCTTTTTTTGTTTCGTTGTGATTTATTGCATACATATTCATTGGATTATAAATTTCAGCTAAGCCATCAAATTGTTTTAAAACCATCAACTCAATATACAGTTTATGGATTTGATAGCCCTTTGCAACATAATACACCAGGGTCGTCTAGCTGGTTCTCATAGCTTTTAAAGAACGTCTATATCTTAAATTTAATACTGTAACGCTGTCACATTTCGAATGCATTGCATCCATATCCAAAGCGTCTTATTATTGCATAGCAGTAGTATGTGCTGGTATGGGATGCGGTAGCTTCATGATTTCTGTCAGTTATAATCTCAAGTATAGTAATTTTTGTCGGTCTGTTTGTGTTCGCCGAAACAAAAGTACTTAAAAATTAAGAATGCTCAATTCTTCCATCAGCCCCCACTTTCCACAAGCCCATGTTGGTGGCAGTCATCTTGTCATCCGTTGACGTGTCTGCTGAAACAAAACTCTTCCAAAAATCTTAAAGATTGTCGATAACCCTATATGTTACTTGTATAACTTTGAAAAGAACAAGTCTACAATTTGTTGATTTTCAGGAAAATTATGAACCTCAACAATTTTATGATTTTCAATTTTCCAAAGAAGGCATGACATATTATTCAAGTTTTCTTCACCTTCAAGGTTACTCCAATTTCTGTGGCAATCAATGACAAAATTGTCATTAACTCCCATCACAATCGGTTCTGCCTTAAAATGTCCCTTATTCAATAGTTGAAAGTATTCCAAAACTGCATTAACTCCAATTTTTGTCCCACTCAATGGATGTGTTCCCGGTATATGCCATTTAATGTCTTCGGCAAATATTTTCTTTATCGCATCAACGTCATTCGTTGCATAAGCTTTAAAAAAAGCATTTATTAATTCAATGTTTGGATGAAATTCTGTCATGAAATTAAAATTTTGATTTGATGTTTTTTGTTTAAATGAGCCGGAAGCAGTATTTGAAATAGCCGCAATTGTCCCGGTTGTAATAATTGCTTTTTGTATAAAATCTCGTCTTTTCATTAGATTATGATATCAATTAAATGAATTTCAGCTTATGACAAACTTAAAAAATGATGTACATTTTAATCATAAAATTGTCCATCGGTAGTTTTTTATGATTGCCACCAAGGTTTTGGGACTCTGTGAAGTTGGGACTTTCAAGGCACAAATGTTCAATAAACCACAAATGTTGATTAGAATTGCTAATGCTCAAATTTAGCACTTTTGCCCCAATTTCACAAAACCCTTGTTAGCGGCTGACCTTTATTTGGTTTTGCATATATTTGCAAGGTAGCTTCTTCAATTAATAATTTATTTGTAATGGCAATAGAAAAATACTATCCAAAAAAATTTAGACTATTCTGATTCTTTTCCAAACCAAAATCTCCTATTCTCGAATGTATGTCATAGCAACCAATTACTAAGTCATATGCTACTTGTGAGGCACTTTTAAAAGTAACAGCAATATTATCTTTTATTTCATTTAATGCCATAATACTATTGTTGAAAATAAATTCTACATCATGTTTAATAATGTATCTTTTATTATAAACCCGAAAGAAGTATGTAAAAGCATTCGTTAAACTGAAAAAAATGCTCCTTATTGTCCACTATATCAAATAGTAACACAGAGCAGTTTTATTATAAATCTGATAGTGGTTTGCTATAGCACAAGGGTAATCATTAAATGAAGTTACCTGAATATCAAACGCAATGCCATCGCATTTCGAACGCATTGCAGTTGCACCCTAAAACCCATGCGTTCGCATAAAAAAAACTATTTGACCTACAAAAAACCTCCGGACTTCCCCAAAAAATGGAAACAAAAAAAAAGTGTTACCAAAAACAGGCAACACTTTCTGGCATATTTAAACGTATTACTAACCTTTTTTTCTCTTTGTTGGTTTTGTTCTTTCTTTCTCCTCTGTCACTCCATTGGCCGTTACTGTGTATTTCAGGTCACAGGTACCATCTCCATAATCGATAGTTTTTGTATCGCCTGATACAGGTTTGACCTCAATTGTACCGCTGACAGGAAAGCCTCGTGAGTCTTTGCACGAATGCTTCACTACAAGCGCTTTGGTAATAGTAGAAGTAAATTGAGTGCCATCACTTCCTTTGGCTGTTGTGCTGCCTGTGGTTTGTGATTCGTCATCATCCTTAGTGGCTGTTCCTTTATTATCTACGGTGCGTTTTTTGGTGCTTGTATAAGTGATTGTTTTATTAGTGTTGGTATTGGTTATACTGATATTAGCCAGTTTTTCGCTGGCAGTTGCTTTGCCATTAGCCACCGTGGTTGTAATAGTGTGTGTACCATTAACTACAAGTGTATCTCTTTTCAGGTTTTCATAAGTTACTGTGCGTGTCAGGGTGCCTGTAAAGCCTGAATCAGGTTTAACTGGTATAACGATGGTCATCTTACCACCCACCGCTTTGTCATCGCATTCTCCATCTGCTACGCTTGTATAATCATACACAATCGTAATAGTATTGTTGGCTACTGTTTTGCTCACGTCGGCACAATTATCAAATCTGCCTTTCCAGGGTTTGTCCCAGCCTAAGCCTAAAGACGGGAAATGCCCGCCATGTTTGCCTTTGTCCCCACCGTCATTTTCTCCGGTTTCACGGAAATTCCGTCCGCCAAAAGGCAAAAAAGTCACATCATCTACTAAATCGTAGACATCTTCTGATTCATCCTGAATAGTCTGGTTATCGGCTACTACCGCTGCCGATTGTGAGTCTGGCGTTACGGAGTTATTGTCTGCGTCTTTGGTGCAGGCTACTACTGCCAGGCCCAAAGCAATGCACAGTGAAGTAATTTTTAACATTTTTTTTCTCATCGGTTTTAAATAGTTTTTTAAATAGTGAACAAAAATTTTATGTACACTTTTTACCATAATTACAGGAACTTTTAAGGTATAGATTAGCGAAACTACAACAATGACGAAGCCCCTTGTGAAAAGGGTTGCACTGGCAGAATTAAAATTTAGAAAAGCCTGATGATGAGCTACTTCATTAAATTTTGCAGGAAAATTGCACTTTACCATTGAAAGATATTTTGAATCAAAGTTTGGTTTGCAAATACACCGGATGATGATTTATTTTTGCAGATGGAACAACAATCTGATAGTATATTTTCCTTTCAATATTGGCTTCTCTGCATCAGTTCACTGGTTTTCTTTGCAAGTTTCAATATGCTCATTCCTGAGCTGCCTGATTATCTGTCTAAATTAGGGGGAGCAGAATCGAAGGGTCTTATCATCAGTCTTTTCACGCTTACTGCCGGACTTTCGCGTCCTTTCAGCGGACGCCTGACTGACCGCATCGGTCGTGTGCCTGTAATGGCTTTTGGTTCATTGGTTTGTTTTGTATGTGGTTTCTTTTATCCGCTCGTAACTACTGTTTTTCCTTTTTTAATGTTAAGGTTGGTCCATGGTTTTTCTACCGGTTTTAAACCTACCGGAACAGCTGCTTATATTGCTGATATTGTTCCTGTTCACAGAAGAGGTGAAGCTATGGGGATGCATGGACTGATGAGTAGTTTCGGCATGGCTTTCGGCCCTGCATTGGGTAGCTGGATTGCGGATACTTTTTCGATGAATGTGCTTTTTTATGTTTCTTCAATGTTTGCTCTTATATCCATTGCGATATTGTATAACATGAAAGAAACCCTGCCTAAAAACCAGAAAGAGAAATTTACGCTTAACTCATTGAAGATTAATCAGAATGATATTTTTGATACAATGGTGCTGCCTGCGGCTATTGTTATGTTTCTCACGGCCTTTAGTTTCGGTGCTATAGCCACGCTTTCACCGGATTTAAGCAAGAGTATCGGCTTGCACAACAAAGGTTTCTACTTCCTGATATATACATTGGCATCGTTGTTTATCCGCTTATTGGCAGGCAAAATTTCTGACAAGAACGGACGGATTCCTGTATTACGATGGGGTTGTTTTGCACTGATTATTGCCATGGGCTTTACGGCCTTTGCACATAATTTATACCTCTTTGTGATAGCGGCTATGTTCTTCGGTGTGGCGCAGGGGGTGCTCTCCCCTATTTTGCAGGCATGGACAATTGACTTATGCGATGAGCACAATCGTGGTAGAGCGTTGGCTACTATGTATATATGTATGGAAGCGGGTATAGGTTTAGGGGCCTATCTATCAGCAG
>CALRLS020000352.1:0-6120 GCA_943368815.1 Cyanobium sp. NIES-981 | reverse complement strand
TTCTTCGCTAGTTCAAAGTAAGGAGACTTCTCGTCAGTCGGTCTTGCCTGTGTTACTAAAATGCTCTCAACTTTACGGAGGCGTTCTTGAAGAAGTTTATCTGTCATTTCACTCATCCAAATTGCGGGGTTTCAAGTACAGAGTTTATTTCTGATATTAATTTTCAACAATAAATTTAGTCAACTTTGTCAGCTATTTCATTCCTAACAATTAAATAGCGAATCTGATTCCAAGTATAATTGGCAACAATTCAACGATGCAAAGGTACGAAATTAAATATAGACTTTGTATAGGTACACTTCGATTTATCGTAAAATACACGATGAGGAACCTTATAAGATAGAATAAAATGATTGGTGTATATAGATAGTTCGTCCAGTTAAAATCTATCGGCAGGTACTCCAAAAACAAAATCAATAATATCAATACAAGAAAAGTATAGAAAATAATAGACGATTGAATGATTTTGAAATAGTGCAGATCCACCACTTTTTCCAGATTAAACAACTGTCCGATAAGGCTGATAAAGAAGTATTTGAAAATGAGTGCCATAAACACCGCCAGGCATATTCTGAAATAATTAGATGCGAGCACGCCCAGCGTTTCACCCTCCTGCAGGAAAGTTCTTGCACCAAATACATAAATACCCTTGCTCTGTAAGAGCATACAGAAAAAGCTCATAATCATAGCCAGCATCACTATAAACAGGATGTTCATCCGGCTGAGTGGCTTATTGATTAAAAAGGATTGATCCCGCATCAGGGTATTGAACAAATCCCTGAAATTATAGTAACGCTCAAAAGCCCTTACGTAGGAGTTTGACAAATAGGTAAAAATGATAAGAATAAGCACCGACACCAGCACAAAGTAGTTCTTATATGGGGTAGGTGTACGGGGCTGTGCTTTGATACTCGATTCGGCTAAAATAATCGGCTTCTGATTCAACTGGCGTTTATAGCCCAGATACATTTTTTTATCATCAACATTGGGCGAGCCATATAAGGTGATATAAATCTGAGGTTGTTCATATACCTTATACAAACTGTCAATGTTCAAAACTATCCATTGATTAACCGGAATTTTCTGACGCAAAGAGCCATTGATAAACAGAAAGTTATCTTCTTTTTGAGAGTGTATCAGCAAACTATAGCCACGGTTGCTCTCAAGGTCGCAGAATAGGGTATGTGACGGATAATTAACGTGTTGCTCAGCAATATAGGGTATATAGGCCTTCATGCGGTCGTTATACACCTGCCAGTCGTCATGGTAATCATGTACCATGTAATACCCTCCGTTTGGCCCAACAGTTCCAGCAAACGAATTAAATGAAAGCAACAGGAAAAGTATATAAAGGCCCTTTTTCAATCTATTACGCAGTATTTTTCCGCAAAATTAACAAAAAAAGGTCAGATTTTCACATCTGACCTTCTCATCTATTAAAATTTTTAATTTATGCTCTACCTAAAGCTTTCAACATAGTAGCGCCAATATCAGCCGGAGAGGCCACAACATGGATACCACATTCAGCCATAATTTTCATTTTTGCAGCAGCAGTATCATCAGCACCACCGATAATCGCACCTGCATGACCCATACGACGGCCCTTAGGGGCTGTCTGGCCTGCGATGAACCCTACTACTGGTTTAGTACCGAATTCTTTAATCCAGTGTGCTGCTTCTGCTTCCATACCTCCACCAATCTCACCAATCATCACGATACCCTCAGTTTCAGGATCGTTCATCAATAACTCTACGGCTTCTTTGGTTGTAGTACCAATGATTGGGTCACCACCGATACCAATTGCAGTGGTTTGTCCCAAACCTGCTTTGGTCAACTGGTCAACTGCTTCATACGTAAGCGTACCTGATTTTGACACTACACCGATAGTTCCTTTTTTGAAGATAAAGCCCGGCATGATACCTACTTTACATTCTTCTGCTGTAATAACACCCGGACAGTTAGGCCCGATCAAACGAACGTTTTTGCCCTGGATATAAGATTTTGCTGTAACCATATCTTTTGTAGGGATGCCTTCGGTAATACATACGATTACTTTAATACCCGCATCAGCCGCTTCCATAATGGCATCAGCCGCAAAAGCAGGCGGTACAAAAATAATTGAAACATCTGCTCCTGTGGCAACTACTGCTTGTTCAACTGTATTGAATACCGGTTTATCTAAATGCAATTGTCCGCCTTTTCCGGGAGTTACACCACCCACTACATTAGTGCCGTATTCAATCATTTGTCCGGCATGGAAAGTTCCTTCAGAGCCAGTAAACCCTTGTACAATTATTTTTGAATTTTTATTGACTAAAACGCTCATTATATCTATTGATTAGACGATTAGTAGAATTTTTTATACTCAAAAACGAGGGTAAACCTATAAGTCCTCATTTTTACGTAAAAGTAGTTTGAAATGGGAAAAGTGCAAAAGTTTTTTTAAAGCAAAAACTCTAACTCAATAGTTCAAAAACATAAACCGCTGATATACAGTACATTACACAATGAAAATTATGTGTTAAAATTCAAATATCCTTTGATTATTTACAATTAGGTATAATAATATAGGTGGTAGAAGAGCAATGAAAGTTTATAGATAGGGTGAAAAGATGGTTTGTAAAAACAAACGCATTCAGAGTAAGCTTGAATAGTGATGCAAATATAGCATATTTCTCATAAAAAATATAAACAATGAAAGGTTTTTATATAATAATCTTCAGGTTACTATCAAAAAACCTATTAACTTTCTTAGAATCAGGCCTTTAGAGTTTCCAAAAATTTAAAATCGAATAGACAATAAAAGCAAAAAGATAATTTTTAAACATGCCTAAGCTTAATCATTACAAAAGCATTAAATTTGTGGCGTCTTGAATTAATAATCTTTCTTTTTTCTACTCAATGATTGTTCAAACCAACGTATCACTCAAACCTTATAATACTTTCGGAATAGCAGCTAATGCCAAATATTTTGTTGAGGTGTCAGACATTGAGCAATTACAAACCATTCTACAGCATCCGGATTATCAGGGAGTTGAACGTTTGATTTTAGGCGGAGGCAGTAATTTGCTATTGACCAGAGATTTTGACGGAATTGTGATAAAGATTGCCATTAAGGGCATTGAAAAATACAAAGAAGATGAGCAAAATATATGGTTGAAAGCAGGCGCAGGTGAAATATGGCATGATCTGGTGCTATACTGTGTCAATCATGATTACGCCGGCATTGAAAACTTATCGTTAATACCGGGGACAGTCGGAGCAGCGCCTATGCAGAATATTGGTGCTTATGGGGTAGAGATTAAAGAAGTATTTGAGAGCCTTGAAGCCATTGAAATAAAGACTGGTAAAAGCAGAATATTTACAAAAGATGAATGCCAGTTCGGCTATCGGGAAAGTATTTTTAAACATGCCGTAAAAGGCGAATATGTGATTGTAAACGTGAGTTTCAGATTGAATAAAACACCCGTTTACCATGTTGAATATGGCGCTATAAAAGATACCCTTGCGGAAATGGGTATAGAGAAATTAAGCATCAAAGCAATCAGCGATGCCGTTATCAGCATCCGCCAAAGCAAATTGCCGAACCCTGCTGAAATTGGCAATGCAGGTAGTTTCTTTAAAAATCCTGAAATTCCAAGAGCACAATTTGATTTATTAAAAGAGCAATTCCCCGCAATTCCCTCCTACCCTGTTAATGAATTGACAGTAAAAGTGCCTGCAGGCTGGTTAATTGAACAGGCTGGCTGGAAAGGACAACGTTTTGGCAATATCGGTGTACATGCAAAGCAGGCGTTGGTATTGGTTAATTATGGTGAGGGCCATGGTAATGAAATAAAAGAATTATCTCAGAAAATTCAGGATTCTATCAAAGAGAAATTTGGCATTCAGCTTTCGGCTGAAGTGAATTTTATTTGAAATCCAAATTGTGTAACATAGTGACCTCCATTGTGTACATTGTGGCAAAATTGTATACTTACGCATAATTATAAAACCGCTAGTCCTACGGTTTCAGCCATTCATCATTCCTACAAAAAAATTTTTATTCTTACGCAACCCTCCTTATTGTTTTCTGCATCTTGTTTACGAAAAGCAACAATAAAAGTCTTTTTAAAAACTCCGCGGCAGTTTTTCTAAACATATCAGAATAGAACATTTTTAATGATTACAATTATGAAAACGCTTGTAAAAACAATTGCCGCATTAGCCGTTGCTATGACCGTAAATTTCGGAGCCGCAGCACAGGAAGAAGAAGACCACTTCGGAACTTCAAAACAAAAAGAATATAGTCAGAATGATAATGACGACCATTACGAAAGAAAAGAAAGAAGACGTAATATGTTTTCTCGCAGAGACTTCGGTTTATATTTAGGTTTGAATACTTATGAAACCAAAGATATGCCTGAGCTGGATAACTGGAACTCCCGTTACATTGGTCTAAGCTGGAAGAAAAACCACAGATTATTAACAGGTAAACAAGTTGATGTGGCTTTAGGAACCGGATTTGAATTTGCCTGGAACAATTATATGTTGAAAGACAATATCACCTTAGCCAACCAGCCTGTAGGTGCCGATTTCATAGAAGTAAAAGACCAGTTACAGAAATCTAAATTAGTAGTTACCAATTTCAATATCCCTGTGATGTTACAATTTGGCTTTAAAGAAAGCCGCTGGATATTAGGACTTGGCGCTTATGGTGGTGCCAGAATTGACAGCTACACTAAAATAAAAGGAGAAAACGGCACAAAAAGAGACCATGGTGCCTTTAATATGAATAAGTTTCACTATGGCCTTGCTGCTGAATTGGGTCATAAAAGCTTTACAGTATTTGCCCGTTATCAGATGACCCCTATGTTTAAAGATAACAACCCTATCAATGGCAACAGCATTATGTTTGGTATCCGGTTGTAGTAATATTACCCGCCCAAGTGTGGCACGCCTATACTCATACGAGTAAGGGCGTGCCACACTTAATTTTGGGTCTATTCAAATTACCCTAGGTTTATCTCCTCCTCTAACCGTGCCACGGGCGTACTCGGACGAGTATAGGGGTGGCACAGTAGCTAGATTTTCTCAAAATTTAAAGGCTGAATATCAGGTTCTACATTCTCCAGCCTGGCTTTTTTTGTAAAGAGATATTCTTTTGAGTAAAAAATAAGAGCATTGGTTCTGGCAGAATATCTGCTTTGCAAAAACTGATTACATACGCTCTCAAACGAAGCTCCATTAACCGAATATCTGTTCCAGAACTCATTCAGGAGCCATATCCAGAAAACCGTGATGGTATCATGATAGCCGCTTGAATCGGTATTCATACCACCTGTTGATTCATTATAAGTCGGAATATTTGCGCGCATTTCAGCCAAAGCATTTTCATAGCCTAACTCAGCCACGTGCCATAAGCCGGTAATCAGGTGCGCTTCGTGCGTCCATTCTTTGGCAGGAAGCGTTTTAACGCGAAAACCGTTAACAATATGCTCAAACTCTTTTTGGGTAGAGGGGATAAAAAAGTTCATGTAAGCAAATTTTATTTCGATATTTCTGCAAAAAAATGACTAATACCTGCAATTTCAAAATATTATTCTGCATTATTTTTCAATCAGGTATTTTCTATATATTTTTCAGAAAAACTAAATACTATGAGCGCTATTTTTGACCATACCCTGCTTAAATTGATACAGGTGGCTATTTCTCTTTTTGCCGGAGTTCTTTTTCTACAATCGGGTTTCGATAAAGTTTTCGATTTCAGTGGGAATAAATCTTATATACAAAGTGTATTTGCGAAGACTTTTCTTAGTGGTGTTTCTACTCTTCTATTTATAGTTATAACTATCCTGGAGGTATCAGCAGGTATCACAAGTTTTTTAGGAGGTATCTATTATTTTGTGGAAGGTCAGGCAGACTTTGCCGTTTTAGGATTAGAACTGGCAGCTTTAGCCATACTTTCTCTTTTTACAGGGCAGCGCATTGCCAAAGATTATGCAGGGGCAGCTTCTTTAGTAAGTTATTTCTTATTGATGGTTTTCGGGCTTTATCTGTATTCTTTGCAGGGGTAAAATGTATCACGACTTTTCAAGTCGTCTGCGCGACGGCCGGATACAATCAAAACCATTCGCTTTG
>CALRLS020000351.1:0-6122 GCA_943368815.1 Cyanobium sp. NIES-981 | reverse complement strand
CTGTGATTCTTCCTGTTTGCTTAGGTCTTCAATTCTTGTTTTTTCAATGATTGTAAAAAATCATCATCAATAGATTTGCCTCGTTCTCTTAAAATCTTTTTAGCCAGCTGATAATCGAACGCCGACCACTCATCTGGTTTGGCCATAATTTCATACAATTCCTTATCTGAAAACGTAAACAAATAATGGTCAATGTCTGCTTCTTTTACCGATTCTGCGGCTATTTCATCCAGGATTTGATTGACCTGAGAAAAATCCATCTGCCGGACCTTTACAATAAACTCCTTTTCAAGAGGCCTTAAAGAGGCAGAGTCTATAGTGGAATTGAAAATTTCGGTCTGATACGCAATCCGGCGGGTTGTGAGTAAGTCAATGAAATTGATAAATTCTTCTTCCTGATTGAATGTTTTGAACTTTATAAATTGTTGCATTTGAGAGAAAAGTGCAGTAAGACGTGGTTTAATTTTTTAGTCGGTTAAAATTGTATAATAAAATCGAAATTGTAAATGTTTTCAGAATAATTTTATGTTTAGATAATAGATTGTGGCGAGACTGAAACTGTAAGATTAGTATTTGATTATTGATTTATGTATTTTCGAAACAGGATTAAGCCGACCCGTTTTATTCGAAAAACAAACTGATACCTATGAAACACTACCTATTCATCCTTATACTATCAATAAGCCCTTATTTAGCCAAAGCAGATGTAGTCAGAGAAGTCACTTCCCCTGACCAGTCTATTCGTGTATTAGTCGACCTTACCAAAAAGTTGACCTATAGTGTTTATTATAAAAATCAGCAACTGGTTTCTCCTTCGGAGATTGATATGATTTTATCTAATGGCATAAAACTATCAGACGGTCTGGCAAATCCTGTGTTTTTACAGAATAATAACAGGAGTATTATCATCTCTCCTGTTCCTGAAAAAAGAAGAAAGATTCCTGATGAATATAATGAAATGACAATTATTTTGCCCAATTCTTTCGGAGTGGTATTCAGAGTGTATAACGATGGGCTTGCCTATCGGATTAAGAGTAATTTTCAGGCAGACATTCAGATAAAAGACGAAGTCGCCATTTTTAATTTCCCAACCAGCTACCCAGTATATTTTCCCAAGGTAGTCCCTGATTCAAAAATTGACCGTTATCATACGAGCTTTGAAGAACTATACACCCTTCAGGCAATGGATAGTATTTCAACGAATGATTTATTTTTTACCCCTGTATTGGTAGCTCCCGAACAATCGCCAAAAGTTGCCATTACAGAATCAGATTTAGAAGATTATCCGGGTATGT
This sequence comes from Cyanobium sp. NIES-981, assembly GCA_943368815.1. Classification (GTDB taxonomy): domain Bacteria; phylum Bacteroidota; class Bacteroidia; order Cytophagales; family Spirosomataceae; genus Emticicia. Next base: position 4,827 of record CALRLS020000351.1, on the reverse strand, counting down.
TTCTGGTAGGTACTATGGGCAATGCCCTGCGAGGGAATTTTGCACCCTATCCGGCTGAGGAAACCGAATCAAAAGAATTGTATTCATTGAAGTATGTGTCCAAAAGAGCAGACTTTATTGCTAAAACCAAAGGAAACAGAGAGTTCCCGTGGCGGGTATTGATGATTGCCCCACAGGATAAGGACCTGCCCGCCAACGATATCGTTTATAGGTTAGCGTCGCCATCGAGGGTGGCTGATGTATCCTGGGTAAAACCGGGTAAGGCAACGGACGAGTGGATTATTACTTCAAATATCTTCAATGTGCCGTTTAAAAGTGGTATTAACACCAATACCTACTTGTATTACATTGATTTTGCCAAACGTTTCGGTTTTGAGCGAATCATGATGGATGCAGGTTGGAGCGATAATAATGACCTGTTTAAAATTAATCCTGAAATTGATATGCTGAAAATTACCAGCTATGCCAAGAGCAAGGGGGTAAAAATAAGCATGTGGACTTTGGCCCTGACTCTGGAAAAACAATTGGAACCTGCCTTAGACCAATTTAATAAATGGGGTGTTGATTTTATAATGACTGATTTTATAAACAGAGACGACCAGAAAGCCGTGCAATTGTTTTATAGAATTGCCGAAGCATGTGCCAATCATAAAATCATGCTGATGTTTCATGGAGCTTTTAAGCCTGCAGGTTTTAACCGGACTTTCCCTCACGCAGTAGCAAGAGAAGCAGTACTGGGTTCAGAGTATAATATATGGAGTAATAAAGTAACACCCGAGCATAACCTGCGCCTGCCGTTTATTAGAATGCTGGCAGGGCCACTTGACTACGAACCGGGTATGTTGAATAATGCTACGGTGCAAGGCTTTAAATCTCATCCGGAAAACGTGATGTCGATGACAACCCGAACCCAGCAATTGGCAATGTTTGTGATTTATGAAAGCCCTATACAGTTTTTTGCCGGAAACCCCTCACAGGGATTAATGGAGCCAAAATTTATGGAGTTTCTGGGCGGAATCCCTACTGTTTGGGATGATACACGTGTCATAGATGCTAAGGTAAGTGATTACATAGTAACCGCACGAAAAAAAGGTAAAACATGGTATCTGGCTGCTATGACCGATGCCAATGCCCGTGATTTGACAGTACCACTTGATTTTCTGGAAGCAGGAGCGTATACGGCCACTATCTGCAAGGATGGTGTAAATGCTGATAAATACCCTGCTGATTATCTCATTTCAACGACTACCCTTAGTAAGAACGACTCATTGAAAATTCATCTCGCACCCGGCGGGGGGTATGTGATTCATTTGGTGAAGAAGTGAGATTTTTAAAGAAAGGCGTACTTTTAAAGTGGGTCATATACCTGAAAATTAACACTATAAACAAGAAAATCAACTATATCTGCTACCAGCCATTTTGCGCAAATGGAAGTCAAAGGCTAGCGTAATAATAATCATCAGGATTTTATTTGCGTCATCATCACAGGTAATTACATAATCATCATATTTTTCCTCTCTGATAAACGATGCGATTTTAGAGCCGTTTCTGCAAATAGAAACTTCTTTATTAAATCCACCTATATAGCCTGATAAAGAGATAGAATAATCCCCGTTAAAGTGGATGGTATATCTATCACCGTGATAATTGAAATAACTGTTATGATAGGAATTTTCTTCAAGTCTTAGTTCAACCTTTTCTCCATCCGTAAATATCAAATCATACTCAAAGTAAAAAGGCGAAGCTAATTTGATAAACAGGATTCTATTTTCTGATAAATCGTATAAGCTTAACTGTGGTTTGTAAGGAACATGAAAAATATCAGCTTTAGCTAAGAATTCCTGCACACCATCAACCAGAATATCATATTTTAACCGGATACTAAAGAAGCGTTTATCAATATTTATGGTCATAAGAGGCTTATTCAGGCTTTCTCATTGCTTTTTCTTACCCAATTTCAGTTTGGTTTCTCCGCCAGTTACCCGGCCATTTTCATACTTGTAGTTTGACTCCACCTTTTTCTCTTCCTTTTTGGCATTCCAGGTATCGTTTTCCTGTGGCTTGCCGGTACTCGTTGCAGGTTTCTTGTATTTTGAAAAATAGTCAGGCTTTTTGGCCGGAACCTTTAAGGTATCTTTGTCAGCCTTGGTAGTGTCTTGTTGAGTTGTCAAAGAATCTGCTTTTTGGGCGAAAGCAGCACTACCTGCCAGAAAAACAATGCAGAATAAAGAATTTATCAGCGTTTTCATAAGATAATTTATTTTAATTGTATCGAACAATTTCATAGTAAATTTGTAAAACCTATCAATGATTACCCATAACAAACAAGGACGGATACCTTATAATAAAATCTATTAGATTAATTAGCTATTCTTTTACTTTGTGATTATGTTTAACCTGGCATTTCAGATGAATAATTCAGCGATACGAAAGTCCAAAGCCTGTCAAAACAAAAAGTGTATCAATTTAAGGACATTATGCAGAAATGTCCAAATTCTAATTAAAAAAACATGACTAATCATCAACCCCTCCAGCATGTAGCCTTGTCATTCTCCGGTGGTGGCTTTCGTGCTGCCGCTTTTGGCTTAGGCTGTCTTAGCTATCTGAATCGTTGTGAACAATTGCCTAATGTATCATTTATGGCATCGGCCTCAGGCGGTACGCTGGCTAGCTTATCGTATGCCTACTGGCTTTATAAGGATAAGTCGTTTGAGGATTACTATGCACATCTGAAAGAATTTATGAATGGCGAAGTGGCGCTCAAAGCAGTGTTTGAAATACTCGAAGATGATAAAGAATGGAAAGACACACCACTGAAAGGCCGTAATTTAATCAATGCGTTTGCGAAGGTTTATCATCGGGATTTATACAAAGGAGGAACATGGAGTGATTTTTTTGACCCGGATAATGTAAAGCATGTGTCACAGATTTGTGCCAATTCGACCGAATTTAAAAATGGAGTACCCTTTCGTTTTCAGAATGTAGACCACGATAAAAGAACAGGATACATAGGTAACTATTTGTTGTACTTAAAAGAAAAAGAGCCATTTAAAACCTTAAAAAAAATACGGTTGGGCGATATTAGTGCCGCTTCGTCCTGTTTTCCGCTTGGTTTTGAACCGATTATGTACCCAGAAGATTTTACTTATGCGGGAGAAGACGCTTTGTCTGAGCGAGAATTAAGGAGGATAGTGAAGTCACAGGAGGCATACAAGAGAATTGCTGCTGCAATAAATTCACAGGAAAAAAAGGCAGAACGCATTCAGGAAAAAAGAGGTATTGGTTTAGAAACCGGAATCACTGAAAAACTGGAAGAAACAGAAGAGGATATTTCAAAGGATGATGACAATGGGAAACATTCGTTTGGATTAATGGATGGCGGAATAACAGATAATCAGGCAATACAAAGTTCAATGTTGGCCGATGAACGTAAAAACGGGAAATTCGGCACCCTGATTGTTTGCGATGTTACCAGCCCATTTATGGATGCTTATACTTTGCCCAAAGTAGAAAAGACTTTTTTAAACCAGTTTTCTTTAAAATTCTGGGGAATTATGTATCTGCTGATAATAATAGGTCTTTCAATAGGGTATTATTTCACTAACAGTATGGTTATGCTTACCCTTGCTATACTCATGGCGGTTTTAGCAGCGGGGGTGGGATTTTTTATACGTAGTAAATTGTCCGGAGGAGAGGCTAAAAATAGTACATGGGTCAGGATGATTGAAAAATACTTAGGTTATTTCTTTAGAATTCCCGTCGCTTCTTTTTCGCAAATGATTCGTGCAAGAATCAAGTCTACAGGTATTATGGTGGCAGATGTATTTCTGAAACAGATTCGCCGCATGTGGTATGATAAATTGTATGAAGACACGGACTGGGAAAACCGAAGAATATCTGTGCTGATTTATGAGCTGAGTAAAAATCATTACAAGGTGACGGAAGCCAGAATTGATGAAGAAAAAAAGCTAAAAGCGATGGTTCAAAAACTAGATTTGACACCGGACTCAAAAGTTCAGGATATTGCGCAAATAGCGTCTAATGTTGGCACCACACTCTGGTTTGATGAACATGATGTGCGAAACAAAGCTTTAGAATGCCTGATTGCCACCGGACAGTTCACTATGTGTTATAACCTGATTATTTATATCTGTGAATTAGAAATCCGGAAGCCGGACTCAGTTACTGATGAAATCAAGGCATTGAAAGAAAAACTTTTGGTTGACTGGAAATTGTTTCAGAAAAACCCTCAATTTATGGTATAAGCTCGTTGAATAAGGTGAGTGGTTCGGCAGAATAGTACAAAAATATTCTGCCGGACTGCTCTTTATTTTTTGCCTTTTAATGTATTATATTCTTCTACAATTTTCTTAATATCCTGAGCCTCGTAGCCGGTGCTACCTATTTTTTTCATCAATTCAGGGGCATCAGCAAAAAACTCCAGGGCTGTGTCCATAAAATCTTCTTCCTGTGCTTTGCGTGTACCTGTATTTACTTCAATACCCGGCGCACTGCCTCGTTTTAAATAAAGATGTTTAACCAGTTTAGTTTCCGTCACAAAAGTCATGCGGTTGTTGATGTTTTTGGTTTCTTTTACGTGTTCAGTCGCTTCATAGGCAATCAGGTTTATATTGCCTTTTACCATATAGGCACCTAAAACCGTCCCGAGTTTATCACGTTTTTTATTGGTTTCAACTTCAAATTGGGCGTATTCTTTTGTGCCATCAGGGGTATGCTTGATGATAGATTGCACATCTTTATTCAGAATCGTTGATTTTTTGCTGCTTTGCGCATCTTTAAAGCTAAAACTATCATTAGCAATAGGAG